>CANQTB010000120.1 GCA_947626665.1 uncultured Eggerthellaceae bacterium | reverse complement strand
GCTGCAGTCGGTCATCTTCGTCGATTCCAACAATCAGCTTGTGGTTGCATAGTTTCGCATCGCGCAATTCCCTTGACGTACCTTTTATATGGTGTCGTCCCCTCCCTTCGCCCGATGCATGGCTGGGAACGCAGAAAGCCCGCAGCATCGCCTGCGGAAGCGCTGCGCTCGGCAAATGGCACATAAAAACGTAGATGGGTCGGGGCTCGCACTAAGCCGGAACTCGCTCCTTTTCGTTCCAATCGGCAACAAGCTTGATCAGCTCATCTTTGGTGTGGATACCAAGTTTTCGATAAGCGCTCTTGATATGCGTTTGCGCGGTGCTCTTTGAAATAAACATCGACGTTGCGACGAAATTCAAACTATATCCTTGTGCGAATAGCGTGATAACTTCCACTTCTCGATCGGTAAGATGATATTTTTCAACATACTGGAGCGGAATCATCGGATAGTGCGCAATTCTCTTTTTCGTGCCAAGCTGACTATCGCCAGCATTCTCGAAACGTCGCCACAGAATAAGCCCTGCTAGCAAAATCGAAACAAGAATCATGAGAGAAAGCGCGATCAAAAGCACCAACATATAGGCATTGCCCTGATGAAGCACTGTCCCCCTTCCCAACAGCACTTTTACGAGATAACTTAAAAGCCATGCCGCAATCTCGACAAAAAGCCCGCAGAGACAGAACATTCGAACCGGCGCAATACGCGCATGATATGCGATAGCGCAAAGAAACATCCAGATCACAAGGTCAAGTGAAGAGCGCGCTACAACGACGATATGACCACCTATTTCATAAGACCGAAATGCGAGGCAGATAAGCATACCCGTAAAGAACAGAACGGCAAGCGCTATCCAAAACATTAGCCCGAGCTGTTCAAAAGAAAAACTTTTCATTGAAGGCGTGTCGAAAGAGGCTTTGCTGCCGCTTTCATCTCCATGGTAAGCCGCTGACTCTTTTTCACGCAACTCTGAAGGATTTGCCTTCTGCGAACGGAAATAAATGAAACAGCCGATAAACATGAGAAGCGACACGGTTAACGACGTGATCCAGCGAACAAACGATGCCGAAACGATTGGATCTTCATAATCGACGATTCCGCGAATAATGCTCCCCGCTAAAAGAAATGCAATAAACAGAACGATGAAGAACACCATCCGCCGTGGCATCTTTCCCCGTAGCTTGGCATTGGCGTCAAATGGCTCCCGGTGCACATTCGCATACCACGAGAAGCCGACACAAAGGGGCGTTACCGCAATCATAAAGGGCTTAATCAGCGGAATCAGCACATTGATTCCGTTCACGATAAGCAAGCTCAAAAAATATGATGCCGACAGAAGCACTAACTCAATTGGACCAAAACGTGACGAAAGCTTGCAAGCCCATGCTAAGTATCCCGTCAAAAACCCAAGAGATACGAGGATTGTCGACCCTAAGAGAATCCACGTGTTTTCATCTTCGCTCATGAGGCCCATCTGCAGGATCATTCCGAAAAAGCCGCAGAATGTTCCTATCAGAACAGAAGCAGGATATCGTTTCAGCAAAAACTCAATCTGTTGAGAACACGCGAAAACAACAAGGGAGAGAATCGTAAGCACGAAGAGAAAAATTAAGTAGGGGGAGGCAAGCAGGCCATCGAATTCGATCGTTCCGTCCGAAGGAAAAAGAGCACCAAAAACTGACTGATAACGAAAATACGACCAAAAGAATAAGAGGCCGATAAGGGTCATCACTATGTCTGTTTTGCTCCCCTTTTCCATCGAAATCCCCTTAGTCTCAAACACTTGTCAGGGTATCACATTGACCCCATGGGATTTGCAGGCGCAAAGCGCCCTCAAAGCAATATCCCCTATTTTATGGTCGAAAAAATCCCCTTCCCTGAAAGATATACGCGAATGATGGGAAGCAGAAAAATCAGCAGGCTCTCAAACTGATGCGATAACGATCGCCAAGCAACGACTCAAATTACTGAGATGTTGGTGCACCGGAAAGAAGCGATTGCCTTGCTCGTCAGAGCGCTATCGATCCTCGTTCGCGGTTGCACGACAAGGCGATATAGGGGAGTTTAATGAAAGGAGACATGGTGAAACTCAATCGAAGGGATTTTCTCAAAGGTAGTCTCGTATTAGGCGGAGCGGCTGCGGTAGCAGGACTAGCGGGATGCCAAACCAGCGCAAGCAGTGGAGCGCAGACCGCCGCAAGCGCAAGCGCACAGCTTCCTGCGGGAACAACGGCGGAAGACTTCGAGAATTCGGTTGTTGAGCTTGAGCCGATTTCTGATTTTGCCGATGAGAAAACGTACGATATCGTTGTCGTTGGCGCAGGCACCGCTGGCGTTCCTGCCGTATGCGCCGCCCTTGAGGAAGGTGCGACGGTTGCCTGTCTTCAGAAGGCCCCAACCTGCCAGGCAAACGGCAACGGTTCCTCGGGCGTTATTCTGGAGGAGAGCAACGAAATAGGAAAGCTTCAATACAAGCAAGCATGGCGCAAGGCTGGCGGCTACCGCATGAATCCTGATCTTCTCGATTTGTTCGTTGAGCATTCGGGCGAAACCAACATGTGGATTCTCAAGAACGCTGAAGAATCCGGGATCGCCTATCCTTCGGCTTCCGCCACAAAGACCGACTACGACGACGGCAGCTTCTGCACGGCTGTTCTCAAATCGGTTCCCAAGCCCCAAAACCACACCCATCTTATGCAGGCCTTGGCAGATTCCGCCGCGAAAAATGGCGCCGAGTTCTTCTACGGGATGCCTGCCGTACAGCTGGTTATGGAAGATGGCAAAGTGACCGGCGTCATCGGAAAAGACAGCAATGGCTACACGAAATTCAACGCCAATATGGCCGTTATTCTTGCTGCTGGCGACTATCAAAACAACGAAAGCCTCGTCAAGCGGTATTCGCCTGACATCGTGCGCTTCGGGCGCAAACAGGCTGAGCGCACCGGCGACGGCATCTTGCTCGGCATGACGGCAGGCGGCGCAATGACCCCCGTCAATCACGCGAAAACCATGCACGATATGGACGCCGCTCCGATGCTGATGACCAAGCCCATCTTCATGGCGCTTGATGAAAATGGCGAGCGCTTTATGAACGAGGACATTCCCATGGAGTCATGGGATCTCGCCCTCAATCGCCGCCCGCTTTCCGTGGAAGACCCGGGCCGCTTCTTCCGCATCTACGACAATGCCTATGCGGATAAATATAAGCCGACGGTTCCCATCGAGACTCTGGAGAATTCAATTCCCGGCTTTAAAGACAATCCGCAAGGCGTATACCCCGAGCTGATCGACACCCATCGAGCCGATACGCTCGATGAACTCGCAGAAGAGCTTGGCATTCCCGCTGACGCCTTGAAGAAGAGCGTTGAAAAATGGAACAAATATTGCGAAACCGGCGTCGATGAGGAATTTGGCGTTGAGAAGAGCAAGCTGAAGCCCATCGACACGCCGCCCTATTGGGGAACGCGCCAATGGATCCGCTGCAGCGCCATCAATTCTGGCGTGAAAATCAATGGCAACTGCCAAGTGCTGAACGACAAGGACGAGGTCATCCCCGGCCTCTACTCGGTCGGGTCTGGCGCTGGCGACATCTGCGGCGGCCTTGAGTGGAACCTTGCCCAAGGTGGACTATGCTGCGGCTCCTATATGACGATGGGACGCTATGCGGCAATACACGCCGTAACAGGCGACATGAAGCCCTCCAAGCCGGTAAGCTACGACGAAGCGAAGCATTATTGGGCAAAGTAATTTTGAAATAGTCCTAAAGCAGACAAAGTTCCGATTTGTTTTCTCTAAACACGAACCGCTCCGCAAAGGGGCGGTTCGTGTTTTATCGATCTTTTCCCTGAAACGCCACCTAAGAGGCAGTTCGCCGCCCGTCATCCGCAGCTGCAGTCGGTCATCTTCGTCGATTCCAACAATCAGCTTGTGGTTGCATAGTTTCGCATCGCGCAATTCCCTTGACAAACCTTTTATATGGTGTCGTCCCCTCCCTTCGCCCGATACATGGCCGGGAACGCAGAAAGCCCATGGTATCTTCTATGGGAGCACCGTGCTCGAAGAATAACACGCAGGCGCGCAAAGGGGGTTGCTAAGCAGCCCCATCTTCTCCATTTTACGGACAGTTTGTACGCGGTATTCCTTATTTTCGTGTATCCCTTGTACATGAAATTCTATATTTTCTTGTACAATACGTTTTGACTATATCAAACGAATTCCTATCGGATAGGGACAACCATGTACTTCATGCGCCGTAAGTTAGAGGAGCCGATCAAGGATTGGATGCAGGCGACATTCAATCAGCCCCTTCTTATCCAAGGTGCTCGTCAGGTGGGAAAAACGGCTCTCGCCGAGCATATCGGCAAATCGTTCTTCGAAAAGGGATACATTAACAAGAAGAATGGCCCTTTCTGCTGATTTTCGCGGCGCCCTCGCTGAAAACTATGTCATGCAGGCATTAACCGCCCAAGATCTGAAAACCTACTACTGGATGCCGACCGGCAAAGTAGGCCAAGGTGAGATCGATTTCGTGTTCCAAGATCCTTCAGCCAAGATTATTCCCATTGAAGTTAAGTCAGGTCGAAACGTAAAGGCAAAGACCTTTCAGAAATTCCTACGAGACGGCCATGCAACCAAAGCCTATCGGCTTTCAGAAGCCAACTTCGGCATTGAGCCTGTCTCCGGCACGAAAGCGATTCTCCATTGTTTGCCACTCTATGCAGCATTCTGCATAGGATCGCAAGGGGGTTGACGAAAGCCACGAAACCGATACATTATGGCCTGAGTTTCAGAGCAGGAGCTTCAGGGACCGAAGCATCGCGCCACGCTGATTCAGCCCTTTTGTGCACCAAAAGAAAGCCCCATACCCCTTGATACAGAAGCAGGTCAACAAGTTTTACCCTGCTGACCTGCATATTTTCTGGAGCCAACGAGCGGACTCGAACCGCTGACCTGCGCATTACGAGTGCGCTGCTCTACCAGCTGAGCCACGTTGGCTTTTTGGCGGAGACAAGTATACCTAATCGCCCCGCTACTCGCAAATAAAAGGTTTCGGAAGACGGCCTAAAAGAAGCGGCAGCACCCCGACGCCAACGCGACCAAACGCAACGATAAACTCCGCACGATTAACGGAGGCGGCGATAAGCGCGGCCTTTTGTGCGCCCGATGCTTTCAACGTCTCCATTGGCCGCCAACTCTTTCAGAAGGCGAGCTGCTTTCGACGGAGTAAACCCGCAGCGTTGCGCTACCATTTGCTTCCCCATAAATTCATTGGGAGACAAAGCCTCGAGAACCTTCTGCCGATCATCGCTGCATACCATCTCTGGCTCAAGCTGCAAAGCCCGCGGCGCCTTATCGGCAGAAGGAAGCTCTCGCATTGCATTACGATTTGGAAGAATCACCTTCACCGCTCCGTCAAGGAACTTGAATATCGGCTCGAAACCCGAGTCGCGGTAGCTTTCATACACCTTTGAGATTCCCGTGCCATATGCCTCGATCCATTTCAGCCGATAGAGGAGTGCGGCAAGCTGCGTGTTGCGCGTCACGGAAACGCCGGCAAGTGCGCCCTCCCATGTCGCGCCGGAAGGAAGACCGCCTGGGGAAAGAACTTCGCATCGATCGTCGAAGATGTTGATATTCACGCATGATGCAATAGCGTAATCGCGATGGGCAATCGCATTCAGCACCACCTCACGCAAGGCTTCTGCCGGATAATCGCTCATTTCATATCGTTCAGGACGCGCACCTACTTCAGCATGAATGTTATTTAAGAGATCGAGCATCTCCAGCGCCGATTCCGTTTGCACGAGCAAGGATCCTTCAAATTCGCGCCGCGTTTGAAACACACTCTTATCTTTGCCGGCGAAACGTGCGAGCTTTATCATCGAGGGGCACTGATCAGACAAAAGCAGTCCGAGGTTGCTGAAAAAC
>CANQTB010000119.1 GCA_947626665.1 uncultured Eggerthellaceae bacterium | reverse complement strand
CCCGCCAAAGGCGTCCTCCTATATCGAAGAGAAGCAGTGAAAAAGAATTGGCCCTTTCTGAGGACCTGCCGCATGGCCCTCGTTGAATGGAAACGGTATCGATGAATCTCGTGGCGCTTGTTCTCACATGGATTCTTATCGTGGCGATTGTCGCTGCACTGATCTATGTTTTTCGTCCTTCATCGGCTATCTATCAGGTGAAATTCTCTCTGGCGCAGCGCGTACAGCGGGCAATCATCGCGGGCGTGCTGGTTTTCCAATGTGCGTCCATTGTGGTTGTGGGTTCGTTAAACGATCAGCAGCGCCTTGTCGACCAAGGAACCTTTTGGGATCCTACACTTGTTCATGTGAAGGATGAGAACCAATACAACCATCTTGCCGATGCGTTGCTTCAAGGCCATGCTTATCTCGATTTGCCGGTGTCCGACATCCTCCTTACGCTGGATAACCCCTACGACACAGCCGCCCGTATGCAAGCGAACGAAGGAGCGGAAGATCCGATTTATTGGGACTATGCCTACTACGATGGCCATTATTATTCATATTTCGGCATCGTGCCTGTTCTTCTCACCTATCTTCCCTTTAAGGCGATAACCGGCCTCGATCTTTCCACGGTCGTTGCAACCATGCTCTTCTGCATGGCTCTTTGCTGCGCCACGTGCTTTGTTCTTAAAAAGCTTGCGGACTGTTACTTTCCCAATCTTAATCTCGGGGCATTCATACTTGCTATGCTTGCATGCTTTGCGGGCTTCGGCGTATTCGAGCAGATTTACCTTCCACGTATCTATTCGGTTGCCATGGTCTCGGCGCTTCTGTTTGTTGTACTGGGGCTTGGGTTCTGGCTTTCCTTCAAAAACGGGGGGAAGAAGCGCTACCTTTGGCTGGGAGGATTTTCCCTCGCACTCACCTTGGGATGCCGTCCTATCTTTGTGCTTTCCGCCCTGTTGGCGTTTCCGCTTTTCTGGCGAGAGATAACGCGCGAAAGAGAGTTCTTTTCACGCAAAGGGCTCCATAACACCCTTGCGGTGATCCTGCCGTTTATTCTCATCGCATTGCCTCTTATGTATTACAACGACATCCGCTTTGATTCCCCGTTCGATTTCGGGGCAACCTACAACCTCACCGGCTCCGACATGAATGCGCGCGATCTCACGAAGCGGCAATTCCTCTTCGGCATTTTGGAGTATCTCTTCTCGCCGTTGGTCATCGGCGGAGAGTTTCCCTCCATCAGCACCTTGAACAGTGCGCTTGTTCCGCAAGGCATGTACGACTACCTTACCAACGAGCCCTTCTACGGAGGCTATTTCGTGTTCTTCCCCGTAAGCTTCTGTGGTTTTTACGCTCTTTTCAGTCGGAAAATGCGGGAGGCCTATCACCTTCAGGCCTTCTCGTGGGTGTGTGCGTTCGTCGCGCTTGCCATCGTGATCGTCGATATGCGGGTCTCTGGTGTGACGATGCGCTATTTCTCCGATTTTGGATGGCTCATCACGTTGCCGACAGTGTTTGCGCTCTGGCACATCCTTGCTTCCGATCGCGTGCGCAGGCACGCATTTGTGGCAGGACTGTTCGTCGCCCTGATCTTCTTGAGCTATGCGCTCTATGGCTGGTCGTATTTAGGCGTAGAACGCTTCGATGCGATTACCTACACAAACCCCGCGCTTTTCGACTTCGCCCGCCACCTGCTCCTCCAGTAGGGCAGGAGGCAGTTCGCTTTCGTTGTCGACGCTTTGCGGAAGCAAAGGGTAGTGCGATTCCGTTCGAGATGTTTTAAGGAAGTGAATCATATTTCGCTTCCGTAAGCGAGGAGGAAAGCGCAGTGAACGGAAAGGGGTTCCAGCTTCAACACCGTAAGCCGGAGCTTGGATCCTCCGTCGAAAAGAAACAAACCACCTAGCCGCTCATAAAGGCAAGCGGACGGCATGCAGCGTTTGTAGCTCAGACTAAGAAGATGCTTGTCGTTGTTTTTCGAACAGCGGAAGAAATCCATAGTTTGTTCGCTGACGCAGCGGTGCGAGAGCTGCTATGATGCTTGAGGCATAAACCGCGCCTATGAAGCGCACACATCGCAAGCTATTGATACGCACACAAGCAAAAGGCACAAGATATGGGATTCGTACACCTTCATAATCACACGGAATACTCTCTTCTCGACGGGGCAACGCACATACCCGATATGGTGCAGCGTGCGCTCGAGCTGGGGATGCCTGCCATCGCGATCACCGACCACGGTGTGATGAGCGGCGTGCCCGAGCTTTCGGAGGCATGCGAGAAAATCAAGGGCCCAAATGGCGAAGGCGTGAAGCCGATCTTCGGCTGCGAGATCTATTTCACCGATGACGATGAGCTGCGCCGCGATATGAAGCCGCGGCTTTATCATATGCTTCTGCTGGCGAAGACAAATGAGGGCTACCACAATCTTGTGAAGCTCGTCTCGGAATCGCATGTCGAGAATTTCTATTACAAACCGCGCACCACCTTCGCCATGCTGCAGAAATACGGCAAAGGGCTTATTGGCACTTCGGCATGCGTTGCGGGGATCATTCCGCGCCTGCTTGATGAGCGTCGCTTTGACGATGCGCTGATCTGGGCAAAGAAGCTTGCAAGCTGCTTTGATGAAGGCGATTTCTATATCGAGCTGCAAAATCAGGGGCTTACCACCGATGGCGGCATCACGCAAACCGAGCTTAACCGCCAGCTCACGCAAGTTGCGCAGATGGCGGGTTTGAAAACCGTTGCGACGAATGATTTTCATTATCTGCGTCGCGAGGATGCGCCCTCGCAAGACATCATGCTCTGCATCGGCACGCAGAAAAAGATCAATGACGCCGATCGTATGCGTTTCCCGAATGACGAGTTCTATATGAAAACCGAAGAGGAAATGCGTGAGGCCTTGCGCGATTTCCCCGAGGCCTGCGATGCTACGGTCGAGATCGCCGAAAAGTGCGACGTTGCGCTTGAGCATGATTCCATTCTGCCGCGTTTCCCCTTGCCCGATGGTGAAACAGAGGAAAGCTACTTCCGCAAGCGCGTGAATGCGGGGTTGGAGAAACGCTACGGCACGCCTGTGCCGTCCGAAGTGCAGGAACGCGCCGATTACGAGATGAGCGTCATTGTTCAGCAGGGCTTTCCGGCGTACTTTCTCATTGTGCAGGAATATATCGAATGGGCACGCTCGCAAGGCATCTGCGTGGGGCCGGGCCGCGGCAGTGCTGCCGGCTCCATCGTCTCCTACGCCCTCGAGATCACCGACCTCGATCCGCTTGCGAACGGCCTGCTCTTCGAGCGCTTCCTCTCGCCCGAACGCGTGGAGATGCCCGATATCGACGTCGACTTCGAGGACGAACGACGCGATGAGGTGATAAGCCACATCAAAGAGGTGTATGGCGAAGACCACGTTTCGGGCGTGATCACGTTTGGCACGCTCAAGGCGAAGAACGCCGTGCGCGACGCTGCGCGCGTTCTTGATTACAGCTATGCCGAGGGCGATCGTATCTCGAAGATGATCGGCAACGAGCTGAACATCACGATCGACGATGCGATCGAGAAGAATCCCGATCTGAAAAAGGCATACGAGACCGATGCGGCCGCGAAGGACATCCTCGATGCCGCGCGCTCGATTGAGGGCAACGTGCGGGGGGAGGGCGTTCACGCATGCGCGACAATCATTTGCCGCGATCCGATGAGCGACCATGTGCCCATGAAGCGCGACACGAAAGAGGGCGGCATCATCACGCAATACGATGGCCACTACACGCCTGACCTCGGGCTTCTGAAAATGGACTTCCTTGGCCTGCGCACGCTGAGCGTTCTTTCCCGTGCTTGCAGAAACATCAAAAAGCGCTACGGCATCGATCTCAAGCCGGAGGAAATCCCCATCGACGACGAAGCGGCCTTCGAACTCATGCGCTCGGGCAATATGGACGGTTTGTTCCAAGTGGAAGGCGCGTTGTATGTGAGCCTCTTCAAACGGCTTCCTCCGCGGCGCTTCTCCGATATCGTGGCCTCCATCGCCCTCAACCGCCCCGGTCCGCTCGAATCGGGCATGGTGGAAGACTATATCAAGGTGGCGAACGGCTCTTCCGCCATCCACTACTACGACGATCGGCTGCGCCCGATCCTCGAGGAGACCTACGGCACCATGGTCTATCAAGAGCAGATCATGCAGATCTCCATGGTGATGTGCGGTTTCTCTGCCGGCAAGGCGGACAAGCTCCGCAAGGCAATGGGCAAGAAGAACATCGATGTGATGCGCGGCCTCCAGCAAGACTGGAACAAGGGCGCGGTGGAGAACGGCTTTTCGCTCGATATTGCGAAACGTATCTGGGACGATGCCGAGAAATTCGCGAAGTACGCCTTTAACAAGAGCCATTCGGCGGCCTATGCGATTCTCGTCATGCGTACGGCCTATCTGAAGGCGCATTATCCAAACGAGTTCATGGCGGCTGTGCTCTCGTCGTATATGGGCAAAACCGACGAGCTCATCAAATACATCGCGAGCTGCAACCATAACGGCACGCCCGTTCTGCCGCCTGACATCAATGCCTCGGATGTGGAGTTCACCCCCGTTGACGAGGGAATACGCTTCGGCCTTGTCGGTGTGCGAGGGATTGGCACGCAGGTGGCCGAGGAAATCATTGCCGAGCGCGAACGCAACGGCTCATTCAAATCGCTCCATGATTTCGTCGATCGCATCGACGCGAAGGTCTATAACCGCAAAACCCTCGACGCCCTCATCAAAGGCGGCGCGTTCGACTCCACGGGCTATACGCGCAAGCAGCTTATGCACTTCGTCGAAGACACGTCGCTTCTTGAGGATGCGGCGAAACATCAGAAGGACAAGGACGCCGGCCAGTTCTCGATTTTCGACATGTTCAACGACGATGCCGATGCCGGCCTTGATCTGAGCGTTCCCGAGCCGGATGGTGTTGAATGGGACAAGCATACCCTCCTCATGTTCGAGAAAGACATTTTGAAGATATACGTCTCCGACCATCCGCTGCGTCCCTACGAGGATCTGATCGCGAAGATGTCGCGCTTCAGCATGAGCGCGCTCAACGAGCTTGAACGCGACATCAAAAACGCGACGTTTGTCGGGCTGGTTTCTGGCGTAGCGACGCGCTTCACGAAGACGAACAAGCGCATGGCGACCTTCATGCTGGAGGACACGACGGGAAGCGTGGAGTGTGTGTGCTTCAACTTTGATGACATGAGCGATGTCATCAAGGAAGACGCTATCGTGAAGATCAAGGGCTCGTTCGACTATGGTGACCGTCGAAGCCAGATCATCGTGCGGGAAGTAGAGCCGATTACCTTGGGGAATGAGCAACGAAGGCCGACCCACCTCGAGATCCTCGTGCCGTCAAACGCGTTCGATCAAATGCACTCGGCGCGTTTGAATGCGATCCTGCAGGCGCATCCGGGAAGCGACGGCGTGGTGTTGTTCGTTCGGCAGGCCGACGGGAGGAAGTTCCGCGCCGAGCTGCCGATCCAGGTAGACGCCGCCTCCGAGCAAATGCGCAGAGAACTCACCACCTTGTTTGGCGAAGGAGTGATTGCAGCGTAGCTATTTCTTCGGTTCGCGGGGGCTGAAATGGTGGCGTAGCGCGGGTTCCAGCAGATGGAAATGGAACACGATGAATCCGGTGACGACGGCGGCGATGATGATCGCCAAAAGACGCATGATGCCGTCCGATTCGGCGAGGATGATCGCGCAGAGCGAAAGCACCGCCGTCCATGCCCACATGATGAGCACGGTGGTGCGTTGCGAATATCCTGACCGCAGCAAGCGGTGGTGCAGGTGCCCTTTGTCTGCCTGTCCGATCGATTGATGGGCGCGCTTGCGCCTGACGATGGCGGCGAAGGTGTCGATGATGGGGACGCCCGCGGCAAGAATCGGCACGAGCAGCGAGATGAAAAGCGTTGAACGTGCGACGGCGAAAAGCGAGATCACGCCGAGGCT
>CANQTB010000118.1 GCA_947626665.1 uncultured Eggerthellaceae bacterium | reverse complement strand
CTTTTCACCTCCTGTAGAGACCTTCCTTCGCATCTATGGCACCTATGAGCATAAGGTGGAAAACCCCCGCATCGCCATCTGCGACTATCTGGAAAACGGTGTCGTTGACGAGTTCCGCCTCTATGCCGAGGTGTTCGAGGAGTTCGGCTACGACTGCCAGATCATCGACGTGCGCGACCTGCGCTTCAACGGCGAGCAGCTTCTCGATAAGGAGGGTCTGCCGATCAACGCCATCTGGCGCCGCTGCGTGACGAACGACGTTTTAACCTATTGGGACGATTCGCAGGCGCTCATTGAGGCCGTACGCGCCGAGAAAGTGGCTTTGATCGGCAGCTTTGCTGGTCATATCGTTCACGATAAGCAGATCTTCGAGGTGCTCTACAAACCCGAGACGCAGGCGTTTCTTACGGCAGAGGAGATCTCGTTCATCGAACAACACGTTCCGCTGACCGCGTTTCTCGACAACGACCAGGTAAACGTTGCCCAGATTCGCGCGAATAAGGACGAATGGATCATCAAACCGACCGACCATTACGGTGCGGACCAGGTGTATGCGGGATGTGCTTGGGATCAAGAGACGTGGGACGGGCTTATCGATCGCTATGCGAACTCAAACGCGGGATTTCCCTTCATCGTGCAGCGCTATATGAGACCTTACAAAACGCTCACCCTTCCACCTGATGAGAACATCCTCGAGCGTACCGACGACGAGGTTGCCACCACGCCCGAGCCTTACAACAACATGAGCGGCCTTTACCTTTACGACGGCCGATTCGTCGGTGTGTTCTCGCGCCTTGGGCCGATGCCGACGATCTCGAAAGATACGCGCGGCATCACCGCCGCAACGCTCTGGGTCGATTGCAACCAAAGGGATTAAGGTACCGACGGAAAAGAAGCAAACGCGAACGGAAGCGAAGGGGGAAGCCGATTCTTCGGAAACTGACAGCACTTGCGGCAAGCGTGCTTTTGGCCGTCGCTCTCGTCGGCGCCGGACTCTTCGTATGCTGTTTGCCGATAACAACCGAGGTGCTTTCCCGTCTGACAAGCGGAAGCGAAAACCCCGGCACGCCCTTCTCGCACGAGGAGCTCGTGGAAGCGGCAAACGCCATCCGCGATTACACCGTCGGCTCACATTCACTCGACGAGCTTTACGCCATGATGGCCAACATCAATAGTGAAGAGCTGGAAGAACGGCTTTCTTTGAATAATCCGGAGCCTTCGATTGAATCCGATACGATCAAGCAGGCAATCACCGAACTTGGCGGTGAGCATATCGTCGATGCGAGCGCGATCTCGCATCTCGATGACGTGAACGGCGTTTTGACGCAAAGCTCGGCGCTTTTGATCTTTCTCGGCATCCTGCTTGTTATCTGCCTCATCTATACGGGCATCCGAAGCGGCATCCGCTGGATCGGCGGTGTGCTGATGGCCGGCGGCATCCTTGTCATCGCGCTCTTCGTTTGGCTTGGTGGCTGGGCGATCATCGATTTCAATGGCTTTTTCGCCGCGCTCCACGGCGTGTTTTTCTCTCAAGGCAACTGGAGCTTCCCCGCCGATTCGCTCATGATCACCGCGCTTCCGACGCCCTTCTGGATTGGTATGGGCATCGTGTGGCTCACCACGACCATCGTTTTGTCTATACTGGTACTGTTCATCGGCCTGAGGCTCCGCCGCCGTAGGCCGAAAACTTCGTAATAGACGCGCAGCAACCGACCTACAACAAGGAGCTACGACAAGGAACGCTATGACTTCGCAACCAACCGAGAACTTTCAGACGAACACCCCCGTGCGCGTTCGTTTCGCCCCCTCGCCCACCGGACGGCTTCACATCGGCGGTGCACGGACGGCGATTTACAACTGGGCCTTTGCCCGCGCGACGGGCGGCACCTTCATCCTTCGCATCGAGGACACCGATCCTGAGCGCTCCACCGACGAGAACGTGCGCATCATCCTTGATGCCATGCGCTGGATGGAGCTTTTCTGGGACGAGGGGCCTGGCGTCGAAGGCTCAGTGGGGCCTTATTTTCAAACGCAGCGCATGGAAAGCTATGCCTTGGCGCTTGATGAGCTGAGAAAGAACGGCCACGCCTACCCCTGCTTCTGCTCGAAGGAAACCCTCGATGCGAAGCGCGCCGAGGCTGAGCGGACCGAGGGAGGCTATGCGGGCTACGACGGCACGTGCCGCAACATACCGCCCGAAGAGGCTGCCGCGCGCATCGCCGCCGGGGAGCCGCACGTCTGGCGCCTCAAAGTGCCGCGCGATCATGGCCCCATCACCTTCCATGATGCGGTCTATGGCCCGATGAGCTTTCCCGCCGAGGTGATGGACGACATGATCCTCGTGCGCAGCGATGGGACGCCCACCTATAACTTCGCGGTGGTCTGCGACGATGCGAACATGGGAATCACGCATGTGATCCGAGGCGACGACCACCTTTCGAACACCCCCCGCCAGATCCTCGTCTACGAGGCGCTCGGAAGGCCCATACCCACCTTCGCGCACCTGCCGATGATTTTGGGACCCGACGGTAAGAAGCTCTCGAAGCGCCATGGGGCCACAAGCGTCGAGGAATACCGCGACGAGGGCATCTTACCCGATGCGCTCGTAAACTTCTTGGCCCTGCTCGGTTGGTCGCTTGACGGCGAAACCACCGTGATAAGCCGCGAGGAGCTCTGCCGCACCTTCTCGCTCGATCGCATCAACCGCAAGGATGCCGTGTTCGATGAGACCAAGCTCGCCTGGCTGAACGGCGTCTACATCCGCCAGATGTCGGTCGACGAATGGCTCGCGGCTGCCAAGCCATGGCTCGCGCAGGCGCAGGTGGCGGGAGCCTTTGAGGCAGGTGAGACGGAGATCGACTTCAACGAAGCTCTTGCCGAGGTCGACGAGAACCGCGAATTCTACGCCGCGCTCTATCCGCTCATCATCGAACGTCTCACACGATTCGACGAGATTCCCGCGAAGCTCTCGTATTTCTTCTGGGGCGGCGACGTGGTGCTTGACGAGGCAAGCGTAAAGAAGGTGCTTTTGAAGGAAGGCGCGCGGGCGGATGAGGCACTGCGGGCCTGCCGCGGTGTGTTGGCCGACGAGCAGATTGCTTGGGCATGCGATCCGCTCCAGGAGGCCTGCCGCGCCCTTTGCGAGCCGCTCGGGCTGAAGGCCAAGCTGCTCTTCCAGCCGCTGCGCGTTGCCATATGCGGCAACATGGTCTCTCCCCCGCTCTTCGAGAGCATCGAGCTCATGGAGCGCGCCGACGTGCTCTCGCGCATCGACAAAACGCTTGACAGGGTATTTCACGCAAAGAAGGAGATCGTATGACGACATTGGCGCCCGAGACAATGGCACTTGATGAGATGGCGAAGGTCTTTCAGGGAGACCATTTCGCCTTCGATGTGGCGGGATGCCGCCTGCTCGAGGCGAGGCGCGGCTATGCGGTCTGCGAGATGGAGCTTCGCGACGACGTCCACTACAACGCCATGCACAATGTGATGGGCGGCGCGATCTTCACGCTGGCCGACTATGCGCTGGCCGTTGCCTGCAACGTTGGCGAGGAACCCACCGTATCGGTGAGCAATACGATCGAGTTCTTCAGCTCCTGCAAGGGCACGAAGCTGACGGCGACGGCAAGGGTGGACAAATCGGGGCGCTCCCTCGGCTTCTATACCGTGGATGTGACCGACGACACCGGCCGCTTCATCGCGCGCATGGTCGCCGCCTGCAAGCGCTGAAGACGCTGCCGCCGCCTGGGCGACCTGCAAAACAGCGTTTAGAGCGGAACTCGCAGCTCCCGCTGTATTTCCATTCCTATGATTTAAATTTCGTGGTGAGCCATTGGGCGTAGAACGTGGAGCCGAACGCGATAAGCGAGCTGAGTGCGCAGAGCATCGGCATGAAGAGCACCTGCTGGTTGGTAAGGTAGATGCTTCCCGAGAGGTTGCCCACCACCGTATTGTTGCCCGCAAACGCGAAAAAGAAGGCGACAGCGCACAAGACGACGAGCCCGAAGAGCAGCAGGCGCCGATTCGAATAATGGCTGCGCATGTAATATCCGATGCCCACGATCAAAATCACGACAGCGATGAGCCAGAAGATGCCGAGCATGCCGATCGCCGCCCCGCCCTCAAGCCCATGGGCGGAAAGCGTCGCCATCAAATCGAAGAACTGCCAAGGCGCATAGCTTGCCGAAAAGAGGATCGGCTGTTCTGGGGTTCCTGCATTTTCGCCATTCGAGTTCATCGACAGCAGCACGTCTGAGAGCTGAAACCATGGCATGAGCGAGCAGAGTATGGCGGTGAGTGAGCCAACGATCGTAATCACCATCAATACGCTGTAAAGCCGTTGATGGCCGACTGGCTGCTTGCAGTGCCTGCAGCGTCTTTCCTTCCCCGTCAACGGTTCGCCGCAACGTGGGCAATACATGGACATGAGCGCCTCCGATTCTCTCCCTTCAATGGTCGTAGTCTATCATGCCGCAAATCATTTACGAGCTTCCTTGCGCAACAAGCGCATCAAGATCTTTGAGAAAGGCCTCCACGACGCCCAAGGCGTCATCTTTTTCGCTGCTCAGCTGACGAAGCGGAACCGAAAGCCGGCGCTTGTCCGCCACGTAGCGTGCCGCGATCTTGCGCAACTTCGAGAGCTTATCGCGCGAAAGCGAAATCGGCTCGACGGTGAGACGCCCTCCCGCAATCGAGACGAGCTTGATTCCTCGTTCGTTGGCAAACGCCTTGATCCTTGCTTTTTTCAGAAGGTTTTCCGCGGCAGGTGGAAGATCGGGATGGAGGGCGACAAGCTCCTGCTTGATCGTATCAACCGCTTCCACCTTTGAAGCAGAGGCGATGCGGCGATACCACAGCACGCGTTCGTCAACATCGGGCAGATAATCGTCGGGGAAATACGCATGCCCGGGAATGTTCACCGTGATGTCGGAAAGCGCAGGCGGCAGATCGGGTGCGCCATCCGTCGCCCCTTCGCGCGTATTGTTCACCGCTTGGGCAAGCATCTGGGCGAAGAGGTCGAAACCGACGGCGCTCATGTTGCCGTGCTGCTCCGCCCCGAGAAGCGAGCCCGCTCCCCTGATTTCGAGATCGCGGAGCGCGATACGCATGCCGCTTCCCAAATCCTGATGCTCATCGAGCGCAGTAAGGCGCGCCCACGCTTCCTCGGTTAAAGAAGCGTTGTCGGGGAACATGAAATAGGCGTACGCCTGCGTAGAAGAGCGACCCACCCTGCCCTTCAGCTGATACATCTGGGCGAGTCCCAAACGTTGGGCGTCCTCAATGATCAGGGTGTTCGTATGCGGATTGTCAATGCCGCTTTCAATGATCGTCGTCGCGACGAGCACATCCAGCATCCCCGCCGAGAAATCCTCCATCACATGTTCAAGGTCGTCGCGGCTCATCTTGCCGTGAGCAACGCCGATACGCGCCTCCCCCGCCGCCGCACGCACGCGTTCGACCGCATCATCGATCGTACGCACACGATTGCTCACATAATACACCTGACCGCCGCGGGCCAGCTCGTAGCGGATCGCGTCGCTTACCACGTCGGGGTCCCATTCGCCAACGTGCACCTTCACCGGCAGCCGCTCGTCAGGAGGCGTGAGAATGAGCGACATATCGCGAACGCCCGAAAGCGCCATCTGCATCGTGCGTGGAATCGGCGTTGCCGAGAGCGTGAGAACATCGATGCTTTCTCGAAGGTTCTTCAGCTGCTCCTTATGCCCTACGCCGAAACGTTGCTCCTCATCGATGATCACAAGCCCCAAATCATGCGGATTCACGTCACGGGAAAGCAGTCGATGCGTGCCAATGAGCACCTGCACGTCGCCTTCCGCAAATCCCACAAGGGCCTCGGCCTGTTGCGCCGCCGTGCGGAAGCGGGAAAGCACCTCGACGCGCACGCCAAACGGCTCAAAGCGCTCGAGAAAGCTCGTGTAATGCTGCTGCGCAAGAATCGTCGTCGGGCAAAGCACCATCACCTGCTTGT
>CANQTB010000117.1 GCA_947626665.1 uncultured Eggerthellaceae bacterium | reverse complement strand
CCGATGAAACGCTTGACCGAAGAAACGGTATTCTCAGGATTGGTGACTGCTTGGTTCTTCGCCGCTTTACCAACCACGCGTTCGCCATCCTTACGGAAACCTTCGACGGAAGGGGTTGTGCGGTCACCCTCGGCATTCACCAAGATTTCGGGCTCGCTCCCCTCCATGACAGCCATGGCGGAGTTCGTGGTGCCCAGATCGATTCCCAATATTTTCGACATAGTGCTTCCTTTCCTTACGAGGGGGACTCGTTCTTGTCATGAGCACTATAAAATCTAAGTCTATATTTGTCAAGTTTTTTTATTTACAAATATGCAACATATTTTACAGCTCCACTGTTTATTAAAATTGAGGAACTAACGAATAGAAGTCTTGGGTTGATTGCACGTGAAGGGGAACATTGAAGAGGGAGCTCATCGTTTCGTCGGTGAGAAGCTGCTCTTTTGGCCCATCAGCGAAAATGCGCCCTTCCTTCAACAAAAGCACGCGGCTGATTTCAGGAACGATATCCTCGGGATAATGTGTTACGAGGATGAGGGCACGTCCGCCGGCAACGAGTGTTCGCATGGCTTGGCGCACATAAAACATGCCTTCGGGATCGAGTCCCGTGCAGGGTTCATCGAATATCAACACCTCAGGATCGTGTACGAGCGAGCGGGCGATCAGCACACGGCGTGCCTGCCCGGTTGAAAGCGTCATCACATCTCGGTCGGCAAGATCGGCGATTCCTAGCTCATCAAGCGCCTTGAGCGCTCGTGCGCGATCCTCCTCCCCCACCGTAAAGCGCTTCGGCACGCCAAGCGCTCCGAAGAGGCCGCCTACCACCACATCGATCACGGGCAAATGAACGGTGATCTGGTTCTGCATCGTCGAGGAAACGACGCCGAGGATGCGCTTCACCTCGGAAAGCGTGGTGCGCTCGTTGCCACGGAAAACAACCGGCGGCACCTCACGATAGAGGGGAAACACCTCACGCGTCACAAGGCCAACGAACGTCGATTTCCCCGAGCCGTTCGGGCCAAGGATCGCCATGCACTCCCCTTCAGGCAGAAAGAACTCATCGACGGAAAGGATCGCTTTGCCTTGACGGCGAACGACCGCCTCCCTGATCTCGAGGAAAGGCGGCCGCTTCATTGGTTGTTTCGCGGTTTGGCTTTTCAACGGCGTTGTCGCAAATACCCTATTATTCGCCGTCGGTTACTTCGGCAGGCTGGCTCGATGTATCGGCGGAGCCTTCATCACCCGAGCCTTCGACAGAAACGTCGGAAGCGTCTATCGCAACATTATCCCCATCTGCAACATCGCCGTTTTCATTTGCCGTCACATACAACGTGATGTCGACAAAATACGGCAGACCTTCCGGCATGGCATTGATCACCACATCGGCGTTTTCACGTGATTCGGTCAGCCATTCGCTATAGGCCTGTTGCTCCATATTGTCTTTCACGAGAGTCTTCACCTGCACGACGAATTCCTCGGGAAGCTGGCTCGTACTCGTTACTTCCTCCGGCGCAGTGAACACATCGGTGCATTCGATGATATGAATGCCATAGGTGCTCGTTACAAGATCCGAGATTTGGCCTTTCTCAAGACCGTCGAGCGCTGTTTGATATTCCGTGACGAAGCTCGTCAGCTTATCCCAGCCAACATCGCCACCCTGTGCTGCCGAACCCTCGTCTTGGGAATACTCCTTGGCTGCCTCAGCGAAATCAAGCTGGCCGCTATTGATTTTGTCAAGAATCTCCTGCGCGAGATCAGCGTCTTCCGCATTGAAAAGGATATGGGAGGATTTCTTCGCACCGTCGTAATAAGAGGCATACATCTGAGCGTATTCGAGCATGTCTTCCTCGCTCGGATCGCCTTCGATAGCAAAGTCGTTCTGGAACGCCTGGAGCATAAGCGAATCAGAAATGCTGGAACGGTATTCATCCTCCGTCATACCGATCGTTTCAAGAGCAGCATTCCACTGATCGGCATCATCGTAATACGACTTCATTTCGTTGACGTATTCATCCACCTGTGCCGGATCGACCGTGATGCCTCGTTCTTCAGCGCCCTGGCGAATAAGTTCTTGGTTGATCAGGCCCTCGATAATTTCCTCGCGAAGGCTCTCAACGGTATAGCCTTGCTCGTTGAGCCAATTTGCCCACGTTTCATCGTCGGTCGCACCAAGACTTTCTCTGCCCTGCTCGATCGTCAACGTTACATCGTCTTCCGAAATCTCGACTCCGTTGACCGTTGCCGCAACACCTCCGCTCAGGGCGACCGAAGAGCTGTCCTCTTCGGATGCACAACCGAACAACATGCCAACACAGGTAAGAGAAATCGCGGTTGCACACACCGCCTTAAGAAGTGAACTGCCTTTCATAAATCCCTTCCTCAAATCTCCTTAAGCCCAAAGCGCGGGGGCGTGCTCTTGGCGCAGACCCCCGCTTTTGCTCATGCATTTATCTTACTCATGCGTTTTTCGGCTGTACACCCTTGCACAAGAAGCCCATTTTCGTTTCACAGTCCACCGACGTGGGAAGCGCGGCGCATATCATCGCGAAAGGAGGAAGAGCGACGCGCGAAGACGATTATTCGTCATCCTCCTCATCGGGATGCGGGCCGTTCTCGTGCTCGGAGATGTCATTCACGGGCTTTTCGAGTCCTTCGATGGTGATGCCGTTTTTCTCGGCATAATCCCACAACGCCGCATGGATGGCCTCTTCAGCGAGTAGCGAGCAGTGAACCTTCACGGGCGGCAGACCATCGAGAGCTTCCATGACTGCCTTGTTCGTCACTTCTAACGCTTCTTGGACCGTTTTGCCTTTCACGAGCATCGTCGCCATCGAGGATGTGGCGATCGCCGCTCCGCAACCGAAGGTCTTGAATTTCGCGTCTTGGATGACACCGTTGTCGTCGATGTCGAGATACACGCGCATGATGTCACCGCAGACCGCGTTTCCCACGGTGCCGCAGCCGCTCGGGTTTTCAATCTCTCCAACGTTACGCGGGTTGGTGAAATGATCCATCACCTTCTCGGAATAATTCATTGCCATTTCTATCGTCTCCTTCTTTCGGTTGTTTCCTTTATCATGCGCCCATTCGAAACGCTCGGCGCTTCACTTTCCCGTGTGCGCCTCGTAAAATTCCCATCTAGCTCGCGTAGGGGAAGCCCTCCTCCTTCATCTTTGCGATGATGGATCCTTCGCCCGTCCGTTTGAAATCCTCGTAAAGCGGGCTCATCGAGCGGAGGTTTTCGAGCGTGGTCTTCAGGCTGTCAATCGCAAAATCGACGTCTTCTTCAGTGGTGTCGCGCCCGAGCGTCACGCGGAGCGAACCGTGCGCGATCTCGTGCGGAAGCCCGATCGCCAAAAGCACATGGCTTGGGTCGAGCGAGCCGGACGTGCAGGCACTTCCCGACGAGGTGCAGATTCCACGCGCCGCCAACTGAAGCAACATGCCCTCGCCCTCGATGAACTCGAAGGAGAAGTTGATGTTGTTCGCCAGGCGCGGTGAGGGCGCGCCATTGAGCTTTGCATGCGGGATCTCGGCGAGAATGCGCTCGATCGCATGGTCGCGCAGCTTTTCTTGGCGATCGTGCTCGGCCTCACGCTCGGCGTTCGCAAGCTCTGCCGCTTTGGCGAATCCAACGATGCCTGCTACGTTTTCCGTTGTTGCACGTCGTCCGCGTTCCTGCTGGCCGCCGTCGATGAGATTGTTGACGCGCACGCCCTTCTTTATGTAGAGCAGACCGACGCCCTTCGGGCCATAGAGCTTATGCGCCGATGCCGAGAGCATATCGACTCCAAGCTCCTTCACATTGATGGGCTCATGGCAAAACGCCTGGACAGCGTCGGTATGGAAGATGACGCCGTGTTCGTGGGCGATGGCGGCGAGCTCTTTAATCGGCTCGATCGTGCCAATTTCGTTGTTTGCGAACATAATGGACGCGAGAATGGTGTCGGGGCGAATGGCCTCAGCGAAGTCTTCTGGCGAAACGAGCCCGCCTTCATCAACGGGCAGATAGGTGACCTCGAAGCCCTCCTTCTCAAGCGCTTGGCACACATGCAATACCGCATGATGCTCGATCGCGCTCGTGATGATGTGCTTGCCCTTCGAAGCATTCGCGTGGGCAGCCCCCTTGAGCGCCCAGTTGTCTGCCTCGGAACCGCCGCTCGTGAAATAGATCTCCTTGGCGCTCGCGCCCAAGATGTTGGCGAGAACCTCGCGCGCTTCAGCAACCGCATCTGATGCGCGTTGCCCAAGCGGATAGATCGACGAAGGGTTCCCGAATTCATCGGTAAGATAGGGCATCATTGCCTCAAGCACCTCAGGGCGCATTTTCGTCGTTGAGGCGTTGTCCAAATAGACGAGCTTGCTCACGTTTTCCTCCTCGCTCAGCGAAAACCTCTTAGCTGCTTTTCGCATATTCTGTAGTAAAATGCCTCTATTGTCTAGTAATTTGCTGGGCTTTAATATAGGCTATTGCAAGGCAATGTCAAGAAGCACTTTTTGAAACATTGTTCCTTCGCAAAAATGTCAATCGAGCCGCAGCCCTTTGCGAAGAAAAAGACCAGATAAACGCTCGGAAAGGGGGCGCTGTGAAAATATCGACTAAAACACGCTACGGCGTCCGCTTCATGATCGATCTCGCCCAACGCTTCGGCGAAGGCAGCGTTGCCCTGAAAGACGTCGCCGAACGTCAGGCGATCTCGAAGAAATACCTTGAGCAGGTGGTTTCCCCTCTTGCCTCTTCAGGTTTGCTCCACGTCACGCGTGGCGCTCAGGGAGGATATGAGCTCGCGCGGAGTCCGCAGGCCATCACGCTTGCCGATGTGGTGGCAGCCACCGAAGACGGGCTCGAGCTCATCGACTGCGCAAACGGGCTGTTCCCTTGCGACTATACCGAACGCTGCGTGTCCCAGCGAATCTGGGGGGGAATGGAAGGGGCCATCCGCGCCTACCTCTCCGGCATCACCCTTGCCGACCTCGCGGGAGATCTCCAAGAAAAGCAATCCCCCTGCGCAGGGTGACGCAATTGCGCCGTTCTGACGAACGGCGCGTGTAATAGAGGCTGCGGCTTTATGTGGCACTCGTCCTTGCCCCTTTCACGCTTTCCTTCGTGTACCGAAGTACACTCAGCCGCATGACGGGGCAATTATGGGCACCACATAAACCCTCGCACGAACCTGAACGACAAAAATTTTTGTCTTTTAGGTTCGCCAGTGAGAAAGCGAGGGCACCTCTCGTGCCGTAGATTTTCCCGTTGCCCGGCTGAGTGTGCTTCGCACACGAGGGTAAGGGCGAAAGGGGAAAGATCAGGTGCGAGAGGTGCCCGCAGCGTCAGCTTGTTCCGCCGTTTGTCAAAACGGCGGAACTATTTTAAATTACTCCGTCCGTTTTGAGTTGGGCGACTTGGTCTTTCGTATAACCGAGGCTCATAAGCACTTCTTCGTTGTTCTCTCCAAGGCCGGGAGCATGCTTGATGTCGGCCTTATAGCTCGACATAAAGAACGGCAAGCCAATGGTCAGGAACGTATCGCGCTCACCGCCCTGATCAACCTTGGTGATCGTGCCGTTGTCGCGCAGCTCCTGATCGTTTTCGAGTTCTTTCCAGCTGAGTACAGGGCCCGCCGGGATGCCGGCGCCGCCGAGCATGGTCGTCAGCTCGTACTTGTCATATTGCATCGTGAACTTCTCCACCTCGGCGAAGAACGCATGCTTGTTGTCGTCGCGAGCTTCGGCGGTTGCAAAGCGCTCGTCGGTGAGCATGTCAGGGCGCTTGATGGCATTGCAGAAGTTCGTGTAGGGCTTTTCCTCACGCTGAACGACGATATAGATGAAAGCGGCGGGATCGTTCTCGTAACCCTTGCAGCGATAGCACCAACCGAGCACGGCGCCGCCCTCGGAGTTGGCAGGACGTGGAAGCGTGTCGCCCCATGTGAAGCCCGGCGTATTGTAGCAGGCATACCACGGAAGGGAGCCGAGACGATCGAGAGCCTGCTGGTCACGGAGCTTGATGCGGCACAGATTGATGACGGCATTCTGCATGGATTGATACACATAGCAGCCCT
>CANQTB010000116.1 GCA_947626665.1 uncultured Eggerthellaceae bacterium | reverse complement strand
CTTCTGGCACCTCATCTTCCGCCTTGTGCACTACCCTCACTGGACAAATAAGCCAGCTCGGTCGTGCGGCGGCGGAATCTGAGGCACCAGAAGCAGCCGTGACATCCTGTAAAACTCATGAACGTAGACGTCTACGTATAGCCGTCCCGAAGGGCTCGCTTGCCGACGATACGGCGGCGGCGCTCGAGGCGGCAGGTCTCGACACTTCGCCGCTCAAGGATGCGGGGCGTCAGCTCATTGTTGCGGCGGGCGATGTGGAATATGTCATCGTGCGCCCCACCGATGCGCCGGCCTTCGTCGCGCTCGGTGCAGCCGATTGCGGCATCTGCGGGAAGGACTCGCTCCTCGAATCCGCCCTTGATGTGGTGGAGCTGCTCGATCTTGGCTATGGCGGCTGCCGTTTCGTCGTCGCAGAACCGGCAGGTGCTGCGGAAGAGGTCCGCGAGCGCTATCGCCAGCTCGGCTCTCTTCGCGTGGCGACCAAATACCCTCGCATCACCCGCGAGCATTTCGCCAAGAGCGGAACGCAAGTGGAAATCGTGGAGCTTCATGGCAATATCGAGCTGGCGCCGCTGACCGGCTTGGCCGACCGCATCGTCGACATCACCGCGACCGGTACGACCTTGCGTGAGAACAATCTCGTCATCGTCGAAGACGTGCTCCCGTCGACGGCGCGCTTTTTCGCAAACCGCTGCGCGTTTCGCACCGACGGACGCGTGATGGCGCTTGCGCGCGCCCTGCAAAAGGGCCGATAAATTCGGGAAGATATTATTTATGTTGAAGGGTCTGGAATGAGAAGAGTCGTTTTATCAAAGGGGGAGCGCTTTCGTGCCGACATGCTCAACCGCAAAAGCGCTTTCGATGCGAAGGCGCTTGCCGCTGCCACCGAGATCATCGAGGATGTCCGTGAGCGCAAAGATGAGGCGTTGATCGAATACACGAAGCGTTTCGACGGCGTGGAGGTGGCGCGATTTCGCGTTGCTCCGCAGGCGATCGAGGCGGCCGAACAGCAGGTAGATGCCGTGCTTTACGACGCACTCGTGCAGGCGAGCCGTCAAATCCGCGATTTCCATGAGCGGCAACTCCAGCAAAGCTGGTTCACCGTGCGTGAGGATGGCGCCCTCGTTGGGGCGAAGGTCACGCCGCTTGATTCGGTGGGCATCTATGTGCCGGGTGGACGTGCCCTCTATCCTTCAACCGTTTTGATGAATGCAATTCCCGCCCAAGTCGCGGGTGTGCGCCGCATCGTTTGCGTGACGCCGCCCTCAAGCGACGGCAGCGTCGATGCGGCAATTCTCTGCGCATGCAAACTTGCCGGCGTGACCGAGGTGTACACCGTCGGGGGAGCACAGGCGATCGCGGCCTTGGCCTATGGCACCGACTCCATCGCGTCTGTGGCGAAGATCACCGGACCGGGCAACGCCTATGTCGCCGCGGCGAAAAAGCTCGTCGCGGGTGATGTCGGCATCGATATGATCGCCGGTCCTTCCGAGGTTTGCGTCGTTGCCGACGAAACGGCCGATCCGGCGCTTGTCGCCATCGATCTGATGGCGCAGGCCGAACACGATCCGCTCGCCACCTGCTATCTCGTCACCTTCGACGAAACCTTCGCACGCATGGTAGAGGCCCATATCGAAACGCTGAAAGGCGAATCCACGCGGGCCGAGATCACGATGTCCTCGCTTGAGAACCAGGGGCTCGTGGTCATCTGCGCCGCGCCCGGGCAGGCGATTGAGGCTGTGAACATCATCGCTCCCGAGCATCTGGAGCTTCAGGTGGCCGACGCGAACGAATGGCTCGGCGCGATCCGCCATGCGGGGGCGATCTTTCTGGGCGCATGGACGCCCGAGGCGATCGGTGATTACGTTGCCGGCCCAAATCACACCCTTCCGACAGGGGGGACGGCCTCCTATGCCTCGCCCCTTTCGGTCGACGAATTCATCAAGAAGCAGAGCGTCATCCGCTACTCGGCGAAGGCGCTTGCCCACGATGCCGATGCGGTAGTCGCCATAGCGACCCACGAGGGGCTTTGGGCCCATGCGAAGAGCGTGAAGATGCGTCAGGAAAAGCTGCAGAGCATGCTTGATGCGGCGCACGTCGGGGCGGCGATCGATGAGTAGGCTGCGTGCTCCGTCGCCGACGCTTAAGCGGATCACGCCCTACGATCCGCGCTACCTCGCTGCGCCCTATCAGATGTCGGCGAACGAGAATCCGTACGACATTACGGGAGAGCTTCGTGGTGCCATCGATGAGGCGCTTGCGCAGGTGCCGTTGAATCGCTATCCCGACCCGCTGGCGAAGGAGCTGCGCGACGCCATCGCCGCCGCGTACGGCCTTGCACCCGAGCAGGTGATGGTGGGAAACGGCGGCGATGAGCTGCTCTTTAACCTCGTGCTTGCGTGGGGCGGCCCCGGCAGGCATGCGCTCGTAATCCCGCCGACCTTTTCCTCCTATGCAGCGGACGCCATCGCAACGCGGACCGAGCTTTCCGAGATTGCGTTGCTCGAGGATTTTTCCCTTGACGAGCAGGCGCTGCTCTCGCGGCTTGCCGAGGGCGATATCGATCTTGTTTTCATCACCTCGCCGAACAATCCGACGGGAAAGTGCGTGGATGCGGCTTTCATTGCCGAAATGCTTCAGGAAAGTGACGCGCTCGTTGTCGTCGACGAGGCATATGGGGAGTTCTGCGATAAAACTGCTTTCCCGCTGCTTGCAGATCATGAGAACCTCGCCATTCTCCATACGCTCTCGAAGGCCTATGCGCTCGCAGGGGTGCGGCTCGGCTATCTGCTCGCGGCGCCCTCGGTCACTAGCGAGCTCACGAAGATTCGGCAACCCTATTCGGTCAGCGCGGTTGACCAGGCAATCGGGCGCGCAGTGTTCGCCCATCGCGATGATTTCGCCGCTCAAACGGCCCGAATCGTCGCCGATCGCGATCGTGTTTTCCAGGCGCTCACGGAAATGCCGAACGTCACTGCCTATCCCTCCGAGGCGAATTTCGTCCTCTTTCGCCTCAGCGAGGCCTTTGAAGCCGAAGAGGCGTGGCAAGCGCTTTACGAGAAGGGCATTTTGGTGCGCGATTTCTCGCGGACGCCCGGCTTGGCGAACTGCCTTCGCGTGACATGCGGCAATCCTGCGGAAAGCGATGCGTTTCTCGCCGCGTTGGGTGCTTTTCTTGAAGGAGGTGCCTCATGACGGATGCACGGGAGAACGGCGCTTCGGCAATGCAGCGCTTTGCCGAGGTGGTGCGCGCCACGAAGGAGACCGACATCACGGTGCGCCTGAACCTCGACGGCACCGGCAGGACCTTCGTGGAAACCGGCGTGCCCTTCTTCAACCATATGCTCGATGCCTTTGGCCGTCACGGGCTCTTCGATCTTGAGGTAGACGCAAGAGGCGATCTCGAGGTGGATGCGCACCATACGGTGGAAGACGTCGGCATCGTGCTCGGGCAGGCCTTCGCCAAAGCACTGGGAAACAAGGAAGGCATCGTGCGCTTCGGATCGCAGTTCGTTGCGATGGACGAGGCGCTCGTGCTTGCGGCGGTCGACATCTCGGGGCGCGGCGCGCTTTATTACGACGTTGAAGTTCCCATCGAGATCATCGGCACCTTCGATACCACCCTTGCAAAGGAGTTTTTCATCGCATTTGCCCGTGAGGCACAGATCACGCTGCATATTATGGGCTTTAAGGGGGAAAACTCCCACCATATCATCGAAGCGGCCTTCAAGGCGGCGGGACGCGTGCTCTGCGAGGCATGCGCGATCAATCCCCGCATCCAGGGCGTGCTTCCTTCGACGAAAGGATCGCTGTAACCTATGATCGCCCTCGTTGATTATCACAAAGGAAACATCATGTCGGTCGCCCGCGGACTCGAGCAGGCGGGGGCAGAGGTCGTTGCCAGCGACGATCCGGCCGAGATCGCGCGGGCGGCTGCGATCGTTTTGCCGGGCGTGGGTGCTTTCGCCGATGCGATGGCGACCCTCGATGAGCTGCATATCAGCGAGGTTCTCCGCAGCGCAATCGCCAAGGATGTGCCATTTCTCGGAATCTGCCTTGGGCTGCATCTGCTGTATGAACAGGGAGAAGAGGGGGCGCTCGAAGGAGCGGACGGTCAGGCTTGGGTGCTTCCCCAAGGACTCGGCGTGCTTCAGGGCACCGTGCGGGCGATACCACGCACCGACGCCTCGGGAGCAACATATAAGATTCCCCATGTGGGGTGGAACAGCATCGAACGAACTTCGGCCTATCGTGAGCAGGATCATGCCTCTCTGCTCCTCGAAGGCATCCCCGACGGCGAATGGTTCTATTTCACGCATAGCTATATGGCACCGCAGAGCGGCTTTGATGTTGCGCTCACGACCCATAGCGTGACGTTTCCCAGTGTCGTTGTGGCGGGGAAGCGTGCTTGGGGCGTACAATTCCATCCGGAGAAAAGTTCGGACGCCGGTGCACGGCTGCTCCGCAACTTCGTCGCGATCGCGCGCTCCGAGTGATCTGATCAAAGAGAACGAAGGGGTGGTAGACGTGTATCTTTTACCTGCAATCGATATCTTGGACGGCCAAGCGGTGCGCCTCGCCAAAGGCGACTATCAACAGGTGACGGTCTATAACGAAGACCCTGCGGCCCAGGCGCAAGAATTCGCCGCGGCCGGCGCCCATTGGATCCACGTGGTGGATCTCGACGGTGCCAAATCGGGCAAACCGCAAAACTATGCGATCGTCGAGCGGATCCTCGCCCGCACGAACCTCTCCATCGAGGTCGGCGGCGGTGTGCGCTCGATATCGACCATCGATCGCCTTCTGCATGCCGGCGCGTCGCGCGTGGTCTTGGGCACGGCGCTCGTGCGTGATCCAGAATTCGCTCAGAAGGCCGTGAAGAAATTCGGCCCCGATGTGCTCGTCGCGGGCATCGACGCACGCGACGGCGAGGTGGCCATCAGCGGCTGGGTCGAGGGATCGGGCGTGAACGCGACCGAGCTGGCGCGCTTAGCGCGCGATTTCGGCTATGAGCACCTCATCTACACCGATATTTCGCGCGACGGCCTGCGCGTCGGCGTGAACACGCAGGACTACATCGCGATGGCGATCGCATTCGGCCATCCCGTGATCGCGAGCGGCGGCGTGGCGAGCGTCGAGGACATCAAGGCCCTCGCCCATTGCGCTTCGTCGATCGAGGGCGTCATCGCCGGCCGCGCGCTCTACGAGGGCTCGCTCACCGTGGAAGAGGGCGTGGAAGCATGTGCGTCGGTTTCGTGACGGTTTGCGAGGAAAGGCGTTAGCGCATGCTTGCGAAACGTGTCATAGCATGTCTGGATGTGAAGGACGGGCGTGTTGTCAAAGGCGTCAATTTCGTGGGGCTGCGCGATGCAGGCGATCCCATTGAGCTTGCCCAGCGCTACGATGAGCAGCGTGCCGATGAGGTGGTGTTCCTCGATATCACCGCGACGAGCGATGCGCGCAAAACCGTCGTTGACCTCGCGAGTCGTGCAAGCGCAGAGCTTCATTTGCCCTATTGCGTTGGCGGTGGGCTTCGCAGTGTTTCCGACATCCGCCAGATGATCGCCGCCGGCGCCGACAAGATCTCGCTCAACTCGGCGGCGGTGAAAGACCCCGAGCTCATCACACAGGCGGCGGCTGCATTCGGCACGCAGGCGATTATCGTCGCGATCGATGCGAAGGCGGTTGCCGGCAATCCCAATAAGTGGGAAGTGTATGTGGCCGGAGGCCGGACGCCAACCGGCATCGATGTCGTCGCGTGGGCACAGGAGGCGGCACGTCGCGGAGCGGGGGAGATCCTCCTCACTTCGATGGACCGCGATGGCTCACGTGATGGGTTCGACTGCGCTCTCACGCGGGCGGTTGCCCGTGCCGTGCCGATTCCGGTCATCGCGAGTGGCGGCGTTGGAAAAATCGAGCATTTCGCCGAGGGGATCCTTGAAGGCGAGGCCGATGCCGTGCTGGCAGCGAGCGTCTTCCATTATGGCGAGATGACCATACTTGATGTGAAGCGCTATCTCGCCTCCGTTGGCATTCCGGTGAGGCTCGATCCATGGGAGCGCTGAAGGCCATGCAAGAGGCAATCGAGGGGCTAACCTACAACGAAGACGGCTTGATTCCGTGCAT
>CANQTB010000115.1 GCA_947626665.1 uncultured Eggerthellaceae bacterium | reverse complement strand
CCCCCAGGACCGGTATCTGGCCGAACAGAGCCGCCGCAACAGCCAGCGCCGCCACCCATGCGATTTGCTTTCTTCTATGCGTTATCCGCCTTTCACGGAGTGCTCGGGCAACGCTTGGGGCGTTAAACCTCGTCGGCTTCAAGCGCTTTTTGCCTCGCACGCTCATCGAGCCAAGACTGCAAGAAAAGACATGCCGCTATCATATCGACTTTTCCCCTCATCTCGCGCTCGCCCATACCCTTTTCACGCAAACTCCGCTTCGCCTCTTGGCTGCTCAAGCGTTCATCAGCAAACGAATAGGGTAATTTGCAGGCGGAGGCGATGCGCTTGGCCACATCTTCTACGGTCTTTGCCTGCGGCCCTTTCGCGCCGTTGAGGGAATAGGGCATGCCGAAAAGCAGATGCTCCGGTTCCCAATCTTCAAGAAGACGGCGAAACGGAGCGCACTGATTGATCACGTCATCAGCGGAAAGGACGCAAAGCGGCGTCGCCACCGCCTCAGTCGGATCGCTTATGGCGAAGCCGATACGGGTCCCACCGATATCAAGGGCTAGCACACGCACGAAGCTAGAGCAGTATCTCGCGGGCCTTTTCCAAGGCCTCATCGATGCCTGCGGCGTTCTTGCCACCAGCCTGCGCCATCGTCGGTTTGCCGCCGCCACCGCCGCCAATGGCATACGCGATGGCCTTCACGATGGCACCGGCGTTGAATCCCGCTGCAACCGCCTCGTCGGTGCCTGCAGCGAAAAGAACCGGCTTGCCATCCTGAACCGATGCAAGCACCACGGCGCCGGGACGATCCATGCGGGCGCGAATGATATCCCATGAATTGCGAAAGCCGCTCATGTCGCGGATGTCGGTGCTCGTGATAATGACGGGATATCCCGCCTTCGCATCCTGCACCATGCCGAGCAGGGCATTCACACCGTCGTCGGATACCGCCTCCTTCAGACGCTTGCTCTTGGTTTGGATCTCTTTCAGCGTCTTCAGATTCGCAGCCGTGCGCTCGCTCACATCGAAGATCGGCACACGCAGCTCGGCTGCCGTCTCCTTCAGCTCGGCCTCCACCTTGTTGATATAGGAAAGGGCGCCATAGCTCGTCACCGCCTCAATGCGGCGAAGATTCGCACCGACGCTCGATTCGGAGATGATCTTCACGAAGCCGATCTCGGAGGTGTTGCGCACATGGCAGCCGCCGCAGAGCTCTTGCGAAAATTCGCCCGCCGCCACCACGCGCACACGCTCGCCGTATTTTTCCCCAAAGAGCGCCGTCACGCCGTTGCTTCGCGCCTCGGAAAGAGAGGTCTCATAGATGGTCGTCGGCGTCGCTTCCATGATGACGTTGTTTGCAATGCGCTCGACTTCGTCGATCTGCTCGGGCGTCATCGCCTCGAAATGCGTGAAGTCGAACCGCAGCCGATCGGGGCCAACATAGCTGCCAGCTTGGCGCACATGATCGCCTAGCACCTTGCGCAACGAGGCGTGGAGGATGTGCGTTGCCGTATGGTTGCGCTCGATGCTCGCACGACGATGCGCATCCACCGCCACGTGAATCGTATCACCCACGGTGATTTCGCCTTCCTCAACGCGAACCGAATGCGCATAAAGGCCCGCCTCGGGAAGCTGCGTGTCCAATACGTAAGCGCGCATGTTGGTGGATTCGAACAAGCCGGTGTCGCCGATCTCGCCGCCCATCTCGCCATAGAAGGGCGTCGCATCGAGGATAACCTCGGCAACCTCGCCGGCAACGACGTTTTCGACACGTTCGCCATCCCTCACGATGGCAGTGACCGTCGCCTCGCCCGCCGTGGTGTCGTAGCCGTAAAAGCGCGTGGCACCCAGTTCGGCACGCAGCTGCGCGTGGATGCCCCCATACGTCGACCAAGCGGCCTCAGTGTCTTTGGTGTTCGCCTGACGGGCACGCTCGCGCTGTTCCTCCATCAAGCGCAAGAAGCCTTCGCTATCGATGCCCACGCCGCGCTCTTCTGCGATCTCACGCGTGACCTCGATGGGAAAGCCGTAGGTGTCGTGAAGCGTGAACGCAACCTCGCCGGAAAGAACATCGCCCTCAAGCTCGGCAAGCGCCTCTTCAAGGTAGGCCTGGCCGTTTTTCAGCGTTTTGCCGAAACGCTCTTCCTCCGAAAGGATAACGCGTCGTGCAAGCTCACGATTCTCGACGATCTCGGGATATACATGCCCCATCAAACGAACGATCTCGTCCACATAATCATTGAGAAATGTACCGTGGATGCCAATGATCTGGGCCTTCATGACGGCGCGACGAAGCAGATGGCGCAGAACGTAACCGCGTCCCTCGTTCGAGGGCAGAATGCCATCCGAAATCATGAAGGTGATGGAACGGGAATGGTCGGCGATGATGCGCAGGGAAAGATCAGCTTTCGGGTCGCTGCCGTAGGATATGCTCGAAAGGCGCTCGCCCACCGCAACAAGCGAACGCAGGACGTCGGTTTCGTAGTTCGACTGCACACCTTGGAGGATCGCTGCGATGCGCTCGAGGCCCATGCCCGTATCGATGTTCTTCTTCGGAAGCGGAACGAGCGTGCCGTCCTCTTGGCCGTCGTATTGTGTGAAAACGCAGTTCCAATACTCAAGGTAACGATCGCAATCGCAGCCCGGACCGCAGGTCGGCTTGCCGCAGCCAAATTCTTCACCCTGGTCGTAATAGAGCTCCGAGCAGGGGCCGCAGGGGCCGGTTGGGCCGGCACGCCAGAAGTTGTCCTCTTCGCCAAGGCGCGAAATATGGTCCTCGGGAACGCCGAGGCTCTTCCAGATCTCGATCGTCTCGTCGTCGTCGACGAAAACGGTGAAATAGAGGCGATCCTTATCAAGCCCGAGGACGTTCACGGAATAATCGAGCGCCCACGCGCACATCTCTTTTTTGAAATAGGCACCGAAGCTGAAGTTGCCGAGCATCTCGAAAAACGAGAGATGGCGGCCCGTCGTTCCGATGATGTCGATGTCGTTCGTGCGGACGCATTTCTGCACGGTCGTCGTGCCGATGTAGGCAGGATCGAGCTGCTTTTGTTGGAGAAAATATGGTTTGAACTGCACCATTCCGGCGCTCGTCAGCAAAAGAGACGGGTCATCGGGAATGAGCGAAGAGGAAGGCATGCGCAGGCAGCCCTTCTCCTCGAAATAATGCAGGAACGATTCGCGAATTTCAGCTGTTGTCATATACTTCATAGTTTACGTGCTTCGTTTCTCTTGGTCGGATCAGTTCTCGTTGGGCCTGTTGTTGGGAGCATCGGCCGACACGGCCTCGGCTGCCGCATCTACGGCCGTAGGCTCGGCGGTATTTTCCGCTGCGGCTGCAGCACTATCTTCCTCGGCTGCAGCACTATCTTCCTCGGCTGCAGCATTTTCCGCCTCGTCATCATCGTTCTCGTCGTCCCCATCCAGGCTCTCCTTGCGCGTCCAGCGCCGTTTGCCTTTCGAACGTTCACTGTGGCTCAAACGATGATGCTTCGGCGATTCGATCGTGTTCCCGCCTCCGGGAGAGGTTGCATCGGCCATCGGATCGACGTCCGTTCCCGGCGCAGGCTTGCCCTTAAACAGCACACCGTCTTCCGCCACAATGCGGCGACCGGTTCGCTTCTCGAAATAATACACGAAGATCGACTTCGCAACCGCAACGGCAGGAATGGAAAGCAGCATGCCGACGAGCGATCCGGTAAGGCCGCTCATCGCGCCGCCGATTGCCGAGCCTGCCATCAACGCGAGGAACGTAAGCGCGGGATGCACATCGACCGAGTTCGACATGATCCTCGGCGAGACGAAGGTGTAGACGAATTGCTGGATAACGACCGTGCCGATGAGTGCGATGATGGCAACAAGAGGGCTCACGAAGATGCCGACAATAGCCGCAAGCGCACCACCGAGCCACGGGCCGATGATGGGAATGATATTGAGAACGCCGGTGATCACGCCCAGGGCCGCGGCGTTGGGAATCCTCAGTATCGCGAACAAGACGCCGCACGCGACGCCAATGCTTGCGCATTGCAGAAGCAGTGCCTTCAGATAGCCGCCCATCACGCGCGTGAAGGTAACATGCAGAAACATCGCATCCTCCGCGCGCTTTTCGCCGATGACGCGCATGGCCTCCGCTCCGAGCTGAGGCAGTTCCATGAGGACCCAAAACGCGATGACGAATGCGAAGCCGATGGCGACAAGCCCGTTCACGAGCGCCGATCCAGCTGAGACAAGCCCGTTGGCGCCCACTTCCGCAAGCTTTGCCGCCATTGATGAGATTTGATCTTGGGCCTGAGTGATAAGGTTGCGGATCGTCTCGTTATCGAAGAACTGTATATGCTCGGCATACAGCGAGTTGCCCCACGCGATGATCTGGTTCACATAGCCGGGGATCGCTTCCATCAGGTTGGTGAATTGGGAAGAGAAGCCGAAAACCGGCGAAAACAGCAAAAGCCCCAAAAGCGCGATGACCACAATCATCACCACATAGGCAATGGTGGTTCCCGCGAGGCGCCCGATGCCGTGAATCTCAAGCTTGTCGACCAAACCCCTGAGGCAAAAGACGATGATGACCGTCCAGATGATCATGCTGACGGGAATCGCCAACAGATTGAGAAGATAAACGACGACAACCGTAAGGAGCGCAGCTGCGACGATCGTCCACGTAATCAGAAACCAATGCCTCAGGCGCGCCTCTTTTGCTATCGCGGAGGTAATCCGAGCTTCTGGATGCTGCTCATGCGAATTTTGAATATCGTGAGCGGTTCGCGTTACCGCTGTGCGCTGTTGCTGTGTTGTCGTCGTGTTCTGTTCCATAGACCTTCATGCTCTGCGTTTTCAGTTCGTTTCCGTTGACTCCTGCGGTGCTTCCTGGGTCGGGGCACCTTCGGCGGTCTGCGCTGCCTGGGCAACAGCAGCCTTTCCTTCGTTTTCCATAGAATCGAGAATGACATCGCGCGTTGAGGCGATCTTTTCTGAAAGATCCTTGTTCTGCGACGCCTCCACGGCCTGTTGCTCTTCTCGTGCCGCCTTGCGTTCCGCGAGCCTCTCGCGCTGCTCCTTCGCCGCATCCACCACCGCATCAACCGACGCATCGACGAGATCGGCAACGGGGCCCTTCGGCTCGGCGCCTTCCGCTCCTCCGAGCTTCATCGATTCGTTGCTCGCATATTTCGGCTTGAACACCGAGCGCACCTTTTTCGTGACCGAGTTCACAAAATCCACCGGAGCACTCGTCACCGTATCGACCGCGCCTACCGCCTTGTTCACCGAGCCGGTGATGCTCGTCACGTTTTCGAGGATCTGGTCGACGCGCATGATCTCAAGATTCGCCGCATCCACGGTGAGCGACACCCGTTCAACAAGCGGATCGACCTTCGTGATGACCGGCTGAATATCGGCCGTGATCTTCTGGATGGAGGCGAGAGAGGGCTCGATCTCCTCTTGGATGGCGGCAACGGTCTTCCGCGCCTTCCGGATGGTAAGAGCGAGCTCTATGACGAACCAAACAAGCCCCACGCCGACGATGATGTACACAATCGGTAAGATGATGCCGAGGACGTCGTTCATACCTGCCTCCTGATAACCTTTCTGATAGCCTTCCGTCTCAAAAATAGTCCTTGCTTATTCTATAGGTGAGTCCTGCCGCCTCTTGCGAGGTTTTTCATGAGTTTCCGCCGCGTTACCCGCATCACCCGCGTTACTCGCCTCTTTCCCGTTTGTTCGGTCGCGCTGCGTCGCCTCGGTGCGGTACGCCTCCCATCCACGCTCGGTAGGATGGTAAAAGCATCCGCGTTCAAGCCCATCGGGAAGATACTGCTGGTCAACCCAACCACCGGGATAGCTATGAGGATAGCGGTAGCGCCCGTAGTCTTCGGCACCGGGACGGTGTCGGTCGCGCAAATGGTCGGGAACGGAGCGAACCGGACCCTCGCGTACCTCCTTCTGAGCCGCATCGATGCCCGCGATGACGGCATTGCTCTTCGGTGCGAGCGCGAGATAGGTTGCCGCTTGGGCAAGATTGATACGGCATTCGGGATAGCCGATCACCTCAGCAGCCTTGAACGCCGCCTCTGCAACGAGGATCGCCTGCGGGTCGGCGTTACCGATATCCTCCGAAGCGGCGATGAGCATCCTGCGGGCAATAAACTTCGGATCCTCGCCACCTTCTATCATACGCGCGAGCCAATAAAGGGCCGCATCAGGGTCGCTTCCTCGCATCGATTTGATGAAGGCCGAGATCACGTCGTAGTGCATGTCCTTGTTTTTATCATAGGGAATCACCCGATGAGGCGTCGCCGCCACAACCTGATCCTGCTTGATGAGCGCAGGTTTCCTCTTTGTGC
>CANQTB010000114.1 GCA_947626665.1 uncultured Eggerthellaceae bacterium | reverse complement strand
TATTTGCCGCGCTGCTGATTTTCAATGCGAAGAGGAAGCCCGCCTGCCGTGCATTTGTCCAAGTTATAAGCGTGCTGCTCTTCTTCGTTCAAGGCGTATCGATGATAAGCATCATTCACGATAATCAGGAAAGCCCCTCTGACGAGGAAGAAACGGTTCTCGTGATGAGCACCTACGGCATCAACGAGGTAGGGAGCGAGGAGAACGTTACCGTCTTCGTGCTCGACACCTTCGATACGCAATTCATGGATATGGTGCTTGCCGACGATCCCCATGCGCTCGATGAGTTCACCGGCTTCACCTACTTCCACAATTCCACCGGTTCGCTCATCCCGACACGCTACGGCGTGCCCTTCCTCCTCACCAACGAAATGCCTCAGCCGGGCCAAACATATAACGACTTCATTGAATCGCGATATGACAACAGCACCCTTTTGCAGAACATCGTCGATCAGGGATATGAGGTGACCGTCTATTCCGATTCGCTGGATCAGGGCAAACTCGAGCCCTATGCTGAAAATATCTATTACGGTCAGCGGCGAAACTTAGACAATGAAGAGCTTTGGATCGCTCTTGAAAAGATGTCGCTTTATCGCGATATGCCTTGGCTCCTCAAGCCGCCTTTCTGGTTCTATACTGACGAGCTGAATGCGAGCACCGATGAGGCAACGTACTTCATCGACGACCCTCTCTATTACGAAAACCTCAAAGACGAAGGGCTGAGCGTATCGGACGAGGCCGCCAAGACGTTTCGCTTCATCCATCTGCTGGGTTCCCATTATCCGTTCTATATGGACGAGAACGGCAACCGTGTGAGCGAGAATACCTCGGATCAGCTCCGCCAATCCGAAGGAACGCTGAAAATCGTCTCATATTATTTGCGCGAACTTAAAGAACTGGGGCTATACGATCAATCGACCATCATTGTGACCGCCGATCATGGGGACTGGTACACCACCGATCAGCCGCTCGAAAAGCCGACCTCACCCATCTTGCTGGTGAAGCCGGCAGAGACCGCCGAGCAGGCGGCAGAGCCCTTGAAGATTTCCCCGGTGCCGACTGGGCATCTGGACTATGCCGCCACGGTGATCGATGCGGTGGGCGGCGATTCTTCGGCCTACGGCCCGACGGTCTTCGAAGTGAAGGACGGCCCGCGCGATCGCTATTATTGGGAAACGATAAGCGACGGACACCAAGATGTCGAATGGCTGCAGTATGTCATTCAGGGTGACGTGCTCGATATGGAAAACTGGCATCTCACCGGCGAGACGATTGGCATCTCTGGCTGATTAACGGCGCCTTCTATTCATGAGAGCATTCATAAGACTACCTGCGAGAGCATCCACGAGAGCATCCACGAGAGCATCCATGAAAGTACCCATGAAAGTACCCATGAAAGTACCCATGAAAGCTTTTTATTCTTGCCGTGTTGTCTCTTCATTTCCTCTTTACACTCATGCGAAATTCAATCAATAATACTTCTTCGATGAAACGGATGGGGAGATATTCAAAACTTGCGACGGCGGCCGAGGTGCTCGTATGCGCCTTGGTCGTGCTTGCCGCCTCCCCCCTGCCGGCCTACGCCTATGTCGACCCATCCGTGATGACCTACACCATCCAGGCCGTCGCCGGCGCGGCGGTTGCCCTGGGGGCGGTGCTCGGCGTGGCGCTTCGCCGAACGCGGCGCTTCCTCTTCCGCATCTTCAAGATCGACGAGAACGCGAACAAGATCGTCGAGCCCGACGTCGCGGCGCTCGGGGGAAGCGAGGGGCAGCGCGCCGAGATGCGCGCCGAGGCCGACGAGGAGGCCCGCGGCCTGAAAGAAAGGCTCGCGCACGGCAGGCCCGCCAAGCGCCTCTCGTGGCCGAAGCGCTTCATACGGGCGCTCATCTGCTGCGCCTTCCTCGTTTGGACGATCACGGTATTTCCGCCCATCGATCTCGTTGCCGCAAATGCGGACAGCCTTCTTTTCAATATCTTCGACATCATGGACGTCGTTTTATTCATGGGAATTGCCATCACGATTGTCGCGGCCCTTATCATCTCCTTCATTCCCGGGCGCGCCTTCGACGTCATCCTCACACTCATCGTTGCGGTAGGAATCGGATGCTATGTTCAAATGCTGTTCCTGAATGAACAGCTTCCTCTTGCCGACGGGCGACCGCTTCAGCTTTCCATCTATAAGATGAGCACCCTCATAAGCGCCGTCGTTTGGATCGCAATCGTCATCGTGCTGCTCATCTTCAACGCGAAGAAGAAGCCTTTTTGCCGCGCCTTTATCCTCGTGACAAGCCTTGCGCTTTTCATCGTTCAGGGTGTTTCGATGGCAAGCGTTATCTCGGACGAATCAGGTCGCCTCAGCACCGCCGAGGAAAGTCCGACCGTCATGAGCACTTATGGCATCAACGAGGTGGGTTCAGAGGCGAATGTTACCGTTTTCGTGCTTGACACCTTCGATACGGGGATTCTCGATATCCTTCTGGAAGAGGATCCGAACATCCTCGACGAATACACTGGCTTCACCTATTTCCACAACTCGACAGGATCGATGATACCCACGCGCTATGGCGTTCCCTTCCTTCTGACGAATGTCATGATCCAAGAAGGGCAAGACTATGACGATTACCTGAACAACCGCTACGATCGCAGTACGTTCCTTCAAGATATCGCCGATCAGGGCTACGAGATCACGATTTACAGCGATTCGATAGACGTAAACAAGCTCGAGCCCTATGCCGCAAACATCTTCCCTGAGAACCATCGCGAGTTCAACGATGAAAAGCTCTGGTTCACGCTTGAGAGAATGTCGCTCTATCGTGTGATGCCGTGGATCGTCAAACCGTTCTTCTGGTTCTATACCGACGAGCTGAATGCCAGCTCGGTCGACTCCTACTATATCGATGATGCCCTTTATGGCACGAACCTTCAAACTGAGGGCCTTACGGTCTCTGATGATGCCGACAAGACATTCCGCTTCATCCATATGCTCGGGGCCCACTACCCCTACACACTCAATGAAGAAGGCGAGCGGGTCACCGAAGATCAAACCGACGCATGGCGCCAATCGCGCGGCTCCTTCAATATCGTGACCGAATACATTCGCCAGCTGAAAGAACTGGGGCTATACGATCAATCGACCATCATCGTGACGGCCGACCACGGCTATTGGGACACGCGAACCGAGCCTCTCGACAGCCCGACTTCGCCGCTTCTCCTCGTGAAGCCGCCCGAGACCGCCGAAGAGGCATCACAGCCGATCAAGGTATCAGAAGTGCCGACGGGGCACCTTGATTACGCGGCGACGGTCATCGACCTTGTCGGTGGAGATTCAAGCGCCTACGGGCCAACCGTTTTCGAGGTGAAGGACGGCCCGCGCGATCGCTATTACTGGATGACGGAACATAACGATCACGTCGACCTTAAAATGCTCGAATACGTGATTCAGGGCCACGCGCTCGACATGGACAACTGGCACCTCACCGGCGAGGAAATCGAAGTTAACCAACACGACTGATAAACGCTCGGCGTACCCTCAACGGGCCCTCAATGGGCTCTCAACGAGCTCTCAATGAGCTCTCAGCGGACGCATCCTTTCCTTCTGTGCCTTTGGGCTAAGTGGCAGTTCCCCCTTCTGTGCCTTTGAGGCAAGTTTTTTCTTTCATTTCGCATCATGGACTCTCGCAGGTCAGAGGCCTTATTATGGTCGCCGCCGCAAGGGAAGAGGGAAAACGACCAAGCAGGTTGTGCTCCTCGAAAAGAAAGGAAATCCGAACCCCTCCGAGCAACCTTCTCCCCCGCGCGGACATGTGCTGGAAACGCATGAAAGAAAGGAGAACGAACTATGAAAAACAACGTGAGACTGCATGTGCCCGTCAGCTACATCGCCGGCGCCTCAAGCCCAACCGCCGTGAATCTTTCGGTGCAAGGCATGACGAAGACCACGAACAACACCGAGAAGAAGCATGAAAAGGTAAGCGTCCCCTTCTTCTACGTAGCAGGAAGCTCCAGCCCCACCGCCGGCAACATGGCAGCACAGGGCATCGGACATCGCACTTCCTCCAAATCCGCCTCAAGCAAATTTGGAGGACGCCATGACCGTCGAATCAGCAGGTAATTGGAGCTTACCGGAAGCATCGGCCGATAGGCCCGAAGAGGCGGCGAATCAGACAAGCCACCAAGGGAAATCGATAAACAACCGCTATCTTTCATAACGAGGCTGCTCAATTAGGGCAGCCTCTCCTTATTCCTTCTCCTCACGCCTTCTCTCGCATGCCTCACGAGCACAATCGAGAAACACCTGCGCCTGTTCGGAAAGCGGATGGCGTTTGTTCCACGTGAGACCGTTCTTGTCGGAAAGCTCGGGATCAAGCGGCTTGCGAACCAAACCTTCGATCTCGTAGAGTCCTTCATAGGCAAAGGAATAGGCAAGGCCCTTCTTCACAAAGAACATGCCATAAAGCGAGATGTTCTGCGTGGCGATCACATTGATCTGCCCCAGATAGTCGCCGAACCATGAGCTGAGCACTCCCCCTTCGTTGGAAGGAAGCGGCGTTATCGCATCGTTTTTCTCGGTATCCGCCATATTGCGAACATAGATGGTTTTCATCGCACGGCGCGGCACGATAACGTTCTTGCCGACGAAGTCCTTCGGCTTCACGCGCTTCTTCTTTGCAAGAGGATCATCAGCACGCATGAACGCCACCCATCGATCGCGAACGGGAAATTCGAGGCGATCTAAACCCGCCCTTCGCGTCAGTTCCTCCTCGACGACGAAATCCAGCTGACCTTTTGCGAGGTCGGCGATCTGATCGGTGCCCGCTGCGAAAATGAACTCGGTAAGGATTTCCGGATTGCTCTGGCGCATGATGCCCACCGCGTCGGCGATGATCTCCATGCCGATCGTGCTTCCACCGCCGATGAACACCGAGCCCGTCACGCGCGAGCTGCCGCTCAGCAGTTCCTCCTGCGCTTGGTCGGCAAGACTTAAGATGTTCTCGGCATAGTTGAAGAGCGCCTCGCCTTCCTTCGTGAGCACGATGCGACGGTTCACCCGACGATAAAGCGGCTTTCCAACATTGCGCTCGAGCGCGCCAAGTTGGCGGGAAAGGGTCGGCTCGGTGATGTGCAGCACCTGGGCCGCGCGGGTAATGCTCCCCTCTTCGATAAAGGTGAAGAAATAGCGCAGGGTCCTTAGCTCAAACATATTCTCCCATTCCGTTAAAGGAGCAAGAAAAAGCCCGACGAATCGAAGTTATAGATCATCGGCTGCGTTTCATGCAGGACCCGATATGTTGGCGGCACATTCTCGATGAGCGCATATTGATAAATGGTATAGGTGCCAAGGCCGTCGAAGGCCGCCATGGTGATGTTCCCCTCGTCATTGTAGGTAAGTGAAGCCGCTTGGTTCAGATCGTAGCTGCTCGTGTCGAACGTAGTGTCGGGCGAAGTCGCCTGCACCGACAGCGTGACGCTTTCCGGCTTGTCCGTGGTCGGCGCACTGTAATCGTAGGTGATGCCGACATCCATCGTAACCGCATCAGAGGCAACGTCGGCAGAAGCGGAAATCGGGAAACCGTTCGTGTCGTAGTAAAAATCCATTGCAGCATCGGTAATGCCAAGCGCCGAGGACAGCATCTGGAGCGCGGCGCCGAACGAAACCGACTTTGAGGCAAGTTTTCCTTCTTCAAAACCGTAGTTGCACTGAATTGAGAGAAGATTGGAGAATATATTGTCCCCCGAAATGCTTATCTCCGCACTGATAGGAAGGCCATCGGCTCCGTATTGCGTTGCAACATCACCGGAGAAAAGCTCGGCTCCGTTTTCGTCAACTTGTGCAATCTCCTCTAAGCCCCCCGAGCTATCGAGGTTGGCAACGATTATCGTTGAAGCATCGCTTACAGGATCCGTCGTAGCGTTTTCCGGATCGACGCCCTGATAGGTTTCAAGCGTCACTTTCCCGTTGTCGAAATCGTAATCGACGGTCACCAGATCGCCTGAATATCCGTCGTAGGAATACTGCGAGATCGGCAGATAGGCGCTGGAGGCGTGCGGCTTGAAAAAGCCCGTTGCAAAAAGGATGCCGACGATGATCGCCGCAACAGCGATAATCGCACCGATGATCGAAAGCGCGATGATGAGACCGCGCTTCTTCTTCGGCTTTGCTTGCGGCGGCTGAACCGGTTGCATCGCGGGAAGCTGCGCGTAGGGCTGGTTCGGAACGCCCGCCTGTGTTGCGTATGGCTGTCCCTGTGCGGGAGCGTTTGGCGGCATTGCGGGAGGTGGCGGCAAAAGAGACGCGCCGCAATTGGTGCAAAACTTCGCACCGTCATCAATCTGCGCGCCACATTTCGGGCAGTACATGAATGCTCCTCTAGTTCGAAGTGGTATATCCGTGCCTATTGT
>CANQTB010000113.1 GCA_947626665.1 uncultured Eggerthellaceae bacterium | reverse complement strand
GCAGCCGAACAGGGCATCGAAGTCATTGAGGGCGAATACGACAACGCCCTGTGGCAGAGGGCCGTGGCGGGACATACCTCCAAAGAAGAGCGCTGCCGGGCGTGCTACCGCATGCGCTTCGAGGCTGCCGCACGCTATGCACGCGAGGCGGGCTTTACGCGCATCGGCACCACGCTTTCGGTGAGCCCCTACCAATTCACCGAAGTCATCGGCGAAGAGCTGGAACGCGCGGCACGCGAGCAAGGCCTCGTCGCTTGCTTTGAGGATTATCGTCCCTATTACAATGAGGCCACGCAGATCAGCCGTGATGCGGGCATGTACCGGCAGAATTACTGCGGGTGCCTTCCCTCCGCCGTGGAAGCGGCAAGTGAGCGAGAGGAGCGGAAGCGACAGCGCGCTGAGGAAAAGGCCGCCCGCGCAGAGGCAAACGCGGCGTTCATCGCCGAGATGCAACGAGCGCAACAGGCAAGACGAGCCGAACGCGCACGCTATGATGAGAAACAGCGCCGCAAACATGCCGTGCTGAAAAGTTGGCGAGAGCAGCAGCGCGCACAGGATGGCGCGCTCGATGAGTGTCCGCGGTCAGAAGCACGTCAGTCGAATGCCACGCCCGAACCCTCGCCGCAACCAAACGCCTCCGATTCCTGAAGGGAAAGCAACCCTCACCATGAAAACGGATGACTTCTCCTACGACCTTCCCCCCGAGCTGATCGCGCAAGAGCCGTCGCCGGTGCGCGACGCCTGTCGCCTCCTTGTCATGGACCGCACGACAGGCGCCCTCCTCGACAAACGGTTCTTCGAGATCGGGGAATTCCTTCGCGAGGGCGATCTGCTCGTTGCGAACGAGACGCGTGTGCTCCCCGCCCGCCTTTTGGGGAGAAAGCGCTCAGGCGGCGCCGCGGAAGTGTTTCTCCTGCGCCCCCTTCCATCGCTTCAAACCTCACCGCATGAGGCATATTGGGAAGTTCTCGTCAGGCCGGGCAAGCGCCTGAAGCCCGGCAAAAATGCCGTTGTCGATTTCACCGACACGAACGGCGAAGTCATCCTCACCGCCGAGATCATCGACTGGGCGAACCACGACGAGGCAAACGCTCTTGAGGCGGGAAAAACGGCAATCGCAAACAGCGCGGCAGGCTCAGAAAACACCGCAAGCGCAGATGATCCCAAAGACGACGTGCCCGCACACGGCACGGGCGAGCGCATCGCGCGCCTTTCCACTCCCCTCGCCTCCTTCGATGAAGCCCTCCACGCAGCAGGCCGCCTGCCGCTGCCTCCCTACATCAAGGGATATGCCGGCGACGACGAAATGTATCAGACGGTGTTCTCTCGTCGCGAACGCTCCGCCGCGGCACCGACGGCGGGCTTGCATTTCACCACCGAGCTGATCAACCGCCTCAAGGCGAAGGGCGTCGATTGGGCGACGGTCGATCTTGAAGTGGGCCTCGACACCTTCCGTATCGTCGAGGAGGATGATCCGCGCGACCATCGCATTCACACGGAGTTCTACACGGTCTCGCCGCAAACCGCGCAGGCGGTCAATGAGGCGAAGCGACGCGGAGGGCGCATTATCGCGGTCGGCACCACGAGCGTACGGTCGCTCGAAAGCGCCTTCGACGAAGATCGCAAAGAGATCACGCCGCGCGATCGGGAGCAAACCTCCCTCTTCATCATGCCCGGCTACGATTTTCGGGTGATCGACGGTCTCATCACCAATTTCCACGTGCCGCGCTCGACGCTCATGATGCTCGTATCGGCCTTCTGCGGCAGAGATCATCTTTTGACGGCCTACCGCCACGCAATCTGCGAGGGCTACCGCTTCCTCTCGTTCGGCGACGCGATGCTTCTCATCTAGGATCTCATCGAGGATCTCATCGAGGGTCGTGTCAAAAGCCTCATCGAGAACCTCATCGCTCATGAGGGCACGGAAAAAGCCGCCCCCTTGCTGAGGGCGGCTTCACCGCAAATGCTTTGAAGTGGAAGAGTGGTTTAAAGACGAACGACGTTGCTTGCTTGGAGCTTGCCGTTTTGGCCAGTGGTCACGTCGAAAGAAACCGCTGCGCCTTCGTCAAGCGTCTTGAAACCATCCATCTGGATTTCCGAGAAATGGACAAAGAGGTCTTCGCCATCACTCTGGGAGATAAATCCGTATCCTTTTTCCGGATTGAACCACTTCACTGTACCTTCCGCCATTTTCATACCCTCTTTCTTCTTCCCCACAATGGGTTCACGTGTGCTGAATGGCGTCAACACCTGCTCTCACTTCAAGAGCCGCGAGATACCATACACCATCGGGAAGTTTGTATCGCCAAAATGTCGTAAACGGGCGAGGATTTTGCCAAACTGTAAAGAATCTCGCCTGTTCAGAGCGGTGAACGGTAGATCGCACGGAGAAACGCTGCGAGCACGGCAGAGAAAGGCCGTCGGCTTGGCGAAGAAAACCCCTGTCTCAAGCAAAAAAGGCGGCAGGCCCGAGAAGCAAGCGCCTCGTTTGGCAGCGACGGAAACCTTTAAGGCAGAAACGTTTAAAGGCGAGAGCTCTCCTCGAAGAGCCGCTCAAACGATTCGCGCGACGTCGCATCGTCATCAACCTTGATGCCATAGGCATCCGCCAACGCACGCGCTTGCCCTGCCCGCAGAGCCGCCAGCGCACCTTGCCCCGCCTGCGCCCGATAGGTTCCCGCCAGAAGCAAGCTTCGCACGACATACTCGATCACGCGCGGATCGGTTCCCGAAACCTGAAGCACCGCCGCAATCGATTCCGGAGCGAGCGCCAGAAGCGTCGCGCCATCGATTTCGGTGGCGTCCCCAACGGCCATCTCCAGAAGGTCGGCCGCCCCTGCAGGGTCCTCCTCATCTTCCGCCCTTTCCCAGCTCCTTCGAATCGCGGCAGCGAACTCAACGAAGAGGCGAACAAGGTAATCGCGTTCGTACATCGGCAGCTTTCCCGAGAATCCTTCCTAAAAATCTTCCCTAAGCATCTTGGCTCGGCGGCACCATGCCCAGATGCTCCCATGCACGGGCGGTTGCCTGCCGTCCTTTGGGCGTCCGTTGCAGAAGCCCTTGCTGCATGAGATACGGCTCGTACACATCCTCCACCGTGTCGGGGTCTTCCGAAAGCGCCGAGGCGAGCGTGGAAAGCCCCACGGGCCTTCCCGAAAACTGCACGCACAGCAGCTCGAGCACACGGTTGTCCAAGGCGTCTAAGCCCAAGTCGTCCACCTCGAAAAAGCTGAGGGCCTGAGCGGCAACATCTTCATCGATAGTGGCTTTCCCATTCACCTGTGCCCAGTCGCGCACGCGTTTGAGCAGGCGATTCGCCAAACGCGGGGTGCCGCGGCTGCGACGGGCGACCTCCAAAGCGCCATCCTCGTCCACGGCGATGCCAAGGATCGATGCCGACCGCTCCACGATCTGGGCAAGCTCCTCGGGGGAATAGTATGAAAGGCGAAATGCGATCCCGAAACGATCGCGCAGCGGCCCCGTTAGAAGCCCCGTGCGCGTCGTTGCGCCGATCAGCGTGAATTTCGGAAGGTCCAGACGGATCGAACGGGCGGCCGGGCCCTTGCCCACCACGATATCAAGCGCGAAATCCTCAAGCGCCGGATAAAGCACTTCCTCCACCATACGATTGAGCCGATGGATTTCGTCGACAAACAGCACATCGCCTTCCTCGAGGTTTGTGAGAATGGCCGCCAGATCGCCGGTTCGCTCGATGGCAGGCCCGCTCGTCGTGCGAATGCGCGCGCCCATCTCGTTTGCAACCACCGTCGCGAGCGTTGTTTTTCCGAGGCCGGGCGGGCCCGAGAAAAGAATGTGATCGACGGGCTCGTGGCGCTGCTCCGCCGCCTCGATGAGGATGCCGAGCGATTCTTTCACCTTATTCTGCCCCAGATAGTCGCTGAGGTAGCGCGGCCTGAGCGAGCGCTCCAGCGCAAGGTCGTCTTCGGTCAGCTCGGGGGTCACCGTGCGCTTGCCGCCGGCAGACGTCTCATCGCGCACCGCGCCCTTCGCATTCGCAAAGGCCTCGAAGCCATCGCTTTCGAATGAAATGCCCTCTATGTTGACCGTGCGATCCATCACTGCCTATCATACTCCCCCGATGCGCTTGAGCGCGTATCGAATCAACGATTCCTCCGTCGCTCCCTCGGGAGCGCCCGCAAGCGCCACATCTATTTCGGCAGTGGTGAAGCCCATCTGCAAAAGCGCTTCCACCGCGCCGTTCTTCCTCCGGTCGAGAACGGCATTGCCGTCGTCGCCACCGAACAGGTTTCCCACCTCGGCATCGAGCGAGCCTTTCAGCTCGACGATCATACGCGATGCCGTCTTCTTTCCCACGCCGGGAATGCGCTGGATGCGCGAAACGTCCTGCGATGATATGGCGTCGGCAAGATCGTGCGGGGAGAAGGTGGAGAGCGCGGCGAGGGCCGCCTTAGGCCCTACCCCGCTCACACCGATCAGGCGCGTGAACATCGCGCGCTCTTCCTCGGTGAGAAAGCCGAAAAGCGCGATGCCGTTCTCGCTTGCCTGAAGGTAGGTGAGCACCATAACGGACTCGCCTTTCTCCGGCAGCTTAGAGAGCGACGTGCCAGACATTTGCACGGCAAAGCCCACGCCCCCAACGTCCACGTAGGCCTCGGTGAGCGAGGAGCCGGCAAGCGTTCCGGAAAGAAAGGCGATCATCGGCACTCCTTTGTCACATCGCGCCGGCAAGGGGCGCATCGTGGGTGGTATAGCAGATGGCGGCTGCCAATGCGTCGGCGGCATGATCGGGCTGTGGTGCCGCGGGAAGTCGCAAGAGCTTGCCCACCATGAACTGCACCTGCCCTTTTTCCGCAGTTCCCGTGCCCACCACCGCCAGCTTAATCTGCCGGGGGGCGAATTCTCCAACAAGAAGACCCGATTCGGCACAGGCAACGAGTGCCGCCCCACGGGCCTGCCCTGTTGCGAACGCAGCCGTGATGTTTTGCCCGAACCACACCGTTTCGATGCCAACGCAGGCTGGGCTGAACCTCTCGATAACCGCGGCTATCTGATCGTGGATTTTCAAAAGACGGTCGGATAGCTGCCAAGCGGCATCGGTGGAAGCGCATCCGTAGGCAAGGCAGGCAAGCTGCGAACCTCGCTGCGCGATAACGCCCCAGCCCGTATTCGCGAGCCCGGGATCGATTCCCAAGATGATGCGATCATTCATCCAAGGCGGCGGCTATCTCGTCGGTCATCTCCATCGTATGGTAAACATTTTGAAGGTCTTCCAGCTCTTCCAGCTTGTCGACAAGGCGCATGACCTTCTTCGCATCGGAAACGCTCACCTGCGTCGGCGTCGTGGCCTCCATGATCAGCTCGGCGCCCTTCACCTGCACGCCCTGATCCTCCAAGCCCTTCACGACGGCCATCAGATCGGTCGGCGCGGTGAAGACGATCCACTCCTCATCGGCGTCGTCGTAATCGTCGGCGCCGGCGTCGGCCACCGCAAGCATGAATTCCTCTTCATCGGCAGCGGCGCCATTCGGGCCCATCGGATTTTTCTTGTCGCCCGTCTCCACTTCCTTCGGAACGACGATCTGGCCCTTGCGTTCGAACTGGAACGCGACCGATCCCGACGTGCCGAGGTTTCCTCCCGCATGGGAAAAAGCGCTGCGCACATCGGCGGCGGTGCGATTGCGGTTGTCGGTCAGGGCCTCCAGATAGAAGGCAACGCCCGCCGGACCATAGCCCTCATAGACGATGGTTTCGTAATTGGCGGCGTCTTTTCCGGTGCTGAACGCCTTGTCGATGGCGGTTTTGATCTTGTCTTTCGGAAGGGAATAGCCCTTGGCCTTTTCAATTGCAGCAGCGAGCGACGCGTTGTTTTCAGGGTTCGGATCGCCGCCCTCTTTCGCAGCGACGGTGATGTTGCGCGAAAGCTTCGAGAACAGCGCCGAGCGCTTTGCGTCCTGTGCGGCTTTACGATGCTTGGTTGTTGCCCATTTTGAATGCCCTGACATACAAGATCCCTTCGTGTTCTTTACCCTGATCGCTTGCGAAAGCGACCGACAGGCCTTCCGTAAGCTGCTTATCGCCCGCCATTGTAGCACATAGGCGAAGCGTTATGGCGAGTTCGGACGATGCCGCCCTGCGGCCATTCGCGCCGATGCTCCATCAGAAGAGCGATCCTTCCTGAGCAGAGGGAGCCGATGGGGCCTTAAGCGGCGCCGATTCGCCAAGCATCTGGAGAAGCGCGGCCTCGTCGAGCACCGGGACGCCCAAGGTGATCGCCTTGTCGTATTTGCTTCCCGGCGCCTCGCCCGCAACAACGTAGCTCGTCTTCGCGGAGACGCTCGAAGTGACCTTCGCGCCGAGCGCCTTGAGCTTTGCCGTTGCCTCATCGCGCGTCATGCCGCTTTGCACGAGCGATCCTGTGAGCACGAAGGTTTTGCCCGCAAGGGGCTGATCGCCTTCGCCGGATGTATGCGCAGGCGTCTCATCGGCAAGGGAAACGCCCGCCTCGCGC
>CANQTB010000112.1 GCA_947626665.1 uncultured Eggerthellaceae bacterium | reverse complement strand
GAGGATCGCCCGTCTGTTCTCCTGCGCATACCGGCAGACGATTTCCTGATCGTTGAGATAGCGCCATTCCAGCTCACCTTCCAAATAGGTGAGCTCGTAGGCGACCTTGGCGCCTTTGGCTTTGAGGGCCTCCTGACCGAGCCGCATATAGTGCTCGGCCACCTCCTTCCCGAGATGGCGGCTCCCGCTATGAATTGCCAGATAGAGCTTTCCGTCTTCTGCGCGGTCGACCTCGATGAAGTGGTTTCCGCCCCCGAGCGTCCCAAGACCGAGCATCGCCTTTTTCGTGCGGACGCTGTCGGCACACATCAATTCTCCGAGGAGCTGCTCGGTTGCACGTTGATGGGGACTCTTTCGTATCGCAAAGCCCGAGGGGATGTTCTTCGCGATGATCGAGTCCAGCTTCTGAAATTCCATACGCCGGGCGTTGATCTCGGCCACAAGCACACCGCATCCGATATCGTAGCCGACAAGGCTCGGCAGCACCTTTTCACCCACCGTCATCGTGAGCCCGATCGGCCCGACCTTTCCGGGATGGACGTCCGGCATCACCCGTATCGAGCTTTCGAAAGCGGCCTCGTTATCGCAGATCATCTGGACCTGCGCGAGCGCATACGGCTCAGCATCATCAGAAAAGACCTTTGCGGAAGCATATGTTCCAACGATTTCTCTCATCGCACTCCAAAATTCGCCTGTGCATATAGATTAGGGCTTGCCATGGTGCTTAGTTGACCCATCATCTCGTCTATGATCGGATGCCATGAGAAAATGCCGAGAGAAGCACCACCGAAAGCGAAAGGCAGCGATGGATAGCGAGAATGACAACGATTTCAAACGCCCAACGACCGCTTGTTTCACCGGCCATAGGGAACTTCCCCATCACCTCGTCGATAAGATCTGCGCGGCAACGGGAAATGCCGTCGAGAATCTCATAGTTCGGGGCTATGACACCTTCGTCGCCGGCGGAGCGCGGGGCTATGATGCTTTAGCCGCAGAGACCGTGCTCGACATTGCGCGTAAACACCCCTCGATCCGCCTCATAATCGTTTTACCCTTCCCCGATCACTACCAGCGCGACGAGTACAATTGGGCGCCCGAGGACATAAGGCAATACCACCGTCTTCAGAAAATGGCATCTTGCGTCATACACGTTTCGCGGGCCTATGTGCGAGGCGCCTTCAAGATGCGCGACCGCTACATGGTGGATATGTCCTCTGCCTGCATAGCCTATATGACCGATCCGAAAAGCGGCACCGGCTACACCGTCGGATATGCCCAATCGCAGGGGCTGAGTGTCATCGACGTCGCATCGATGCTTGGCCAGTTGCTCGGCTAAGCAACGCGGCGAGGGCGGCTATTCACCGCCCTCACTGTGCTCCTCAAGCCAAGCCGACGCCCGATCGAGCAATGTGCGCAGGCCAGCGTCGGTACTCGTATCTATGGGTTTATCGGTATCGTATGGCAGATGGAACAGAAGCTCACCGCGTTTCGGATCCTCGCGAATAAACTTTTGCACTTCGAGGAGCATCTTCTCGTCTTCTGCAAGCTCTTGGGGAGTACACACATCGAGACGCTCATATGGCATGGTAAAGAAAGGGGGAAGACATTGGTCGTTGATGACGTTTTGCGATCCGCTGAGCGACCAATTCGCACGCTCACTGCATTGTTTGTGCTCCGAGTCCCATACGATGCTCATCGGCTCCCTTCTCAGGGTCCCGGGAAATGAATTCATTGAACGGGGGTCGAAGTCTTTCTCTTCCCTCAAATCGCCGTCTTCGATGAAACAGGAACGATCGTCGACCATGAGCGCATGGACGGGCGGTGCGAAGGGCCGGAAGTCAATGGTGAAAAGATCTCCGTTTCTGAAGGGAAGTCCCGGCCAATCGTTATACGCCAAGCCGCTGCCAAAGTACCTTATCGAGTCCTTGAGGCTGCTGCCCCGTCTGTATTCATCAGCAAGTGGTCTCTCGAAATAGATGACCTCATCTTGGATGAGAACATATCGATAGCTTCGCCGTAATTGCCCGGCCTCATTTGGGATCCATTTGCTGAGCATGAACCAAGATAGCCGATCTTTATCGATTTGCTCGTAAGCCATGAGCCACCGAATGTATTCGACGGCGTCCTCAAAGCTTGAAAACGGATGGTCGTCGACCTCGAGCGTTTCCATATAGTCTTCGTCGAAGTCATACCAAGTCAACGTGAGAATCTCGTCCTGCTCAAGGTTAAGCTCCTGAAGTGCATCTTTTATATCCCAGTATTGGCGATGAAAAGAATCGTAGGCGATCGATTCTAGGCGCCAATCGAAATAATGCCGATCTGTAATATTGCTCTCCGAAAACCGCTTCGCCTCTAAGCAAAGCTCGGCGGGAAGATCTTCGCAATCACATAGATAATCGAAAAGCGTCGCTTTACGGGAAAGCGGTATCCGGGCATTTCGAATCATCCAACTAAGGGAATCTTTTCTTGGCGGATATTTCATGAGGTATTCCCGCATTACCTTCGTCGGCTCGCACTCTTTGACGACCCATTGAAGATCATTCTCATCAACATTGTATTGCCGTTTGACGAGCTCGTCGCAAGAAAGCCCGATGAGCTGCTTATTGTCGACGATCAGCTTACGAAGCTCGTCCGTGTTAGCGCACTTGAATATTCGATCGCTTCTCTCTTTCACATATGATTTCACGGCATATGCCTCCTGTTTCTTTTAATTGGTTTCCTGCGACTCCCCATGCGAATATATGTGCTGAAGCATCTTGAGTACATGGGCGTTTTCCCTCCCGTTGGAAGGACAGAGCCTAGGCGCGCCTGCCATCTGCGCGGCAAATACGCCAATGGCCTGAGAACGGGACTGCCCGCCATAGCAGCACACGAGAAGCGTTTCGACATCCCGATAATCTTCTATGAAACGAAGGATCTCCAAGGCCTGGGACTCGCCCATGGGCCGGTAGCCATGCAAGGGTCCTTCGACGTCATCGAAGAGAACCGTCAACGCTCCTTTGCAATATGCGTTTTCCTGAAACGCGATACCAAACCCATCGTTTTGCGTGTCTTGCACGCAGATGATCGCGTACTCGTCTGTGCGTGCGGGCCTTCCGTCCCCACCGTACGGAAAGACATGGTCCATGACGTAATCGAAGGCCTCGAATACCGAGGCGACGACTATCCGCTCCATCATACCGCCCTCCCCGAGCACGGCCTCTCATCGTTCATGGACGGGCACTTCTCGCGAATACGCGCGATATCTTTCGAGAGGAGGAATTTCTTCTCCGCAAGCGTTTGGGCAACGGCATCGAGAAAGTCCCGGTGTTCAAAGAGGATCGCCTTTGTCTTTTGGTAGAGAAGACCGACGACCGCCGCCGCAGAGCTCTCCTGAGCGAAGAAGGCATTCTCTGAGATTCTGTATTCGCTGTAGACATGCAGCAGCGTCCCGGTTGAGGCTACCGATTCCTGCAGGCTCCTTATGAGTTCGAATGCCTTGTCGATATCGTCGGCGGCGCCCATATCCAGCTCTCCATAGACGATATCGACGGCCGCTTTGCCGCCGAGCACCCCGATGACCTCGTTCTCGATATCTTGATAAGAGCTTACGGTCGTCTTTTGCCTGCTCTGGACGAACCCACCTTCGTGTCCGCGTCTTCCCTTTGAGGAAACGAGGACAACGTTTCCCGGCGCCAATACCTCTGATGTGACGACATGCCCGGCTTCATGGCAAACAATGAATGAATCGCGGCAGGGGCTTGCAAGGTCGATCTTTGCTGAAAACACATCGTTATCAAGCACCATGCGATAGACGGTCTGTAGGCATGCCCGTACGACATGCTTCATCGTGATGCACTCCGCCCTCTCATAGCCCGCCATAAGACCCGCCTCGTTCATCACCGTCTCGAGCGTCGCGCACGATTTGCCGTCCAGAAGATCGGCTATGGTGTTAAGGTCCAAATCGTCAGCGAGGATCTTTTCCTTGAGGTAGTGCTCGATGATCTGCACCGCGTCGTCGTTTTCGGGCGGATGGATTTCGATGATGCGATCGAAGCGACCCGCTCGCGTGAGCGAGCGCGGAAGGCAACGCATCTCGTTCACCGTCGCCAAGACGAACACATCCAATGACTTCACGTCATCGATGCAGGATTGTACGGTCACGTACTCTTCGGAGTTGCGGTGCCCTTCGTCGTCGTTGGCGAATTTGTCGAGATCATCGAGAAACACGATGGCAGGAGCGCTCTCCGCGGCTTTCTGGAAGGCTTTTCTGATGACGGTCACGAACTTACCATCGGGTTCGCTCTTGCGACAGGTGACAGCCTTCCAACCGCTGGCATCGATCAGACTTTGCGCCATGAGGGTCTTGCCGACTCCGGGTACGCCGTGAAGTAAAAGACCCTTGGGTGGTCTTACGCCGAGTGCCTTATAGGTCTTTTGGTTTTTGAGCGTATCGGCGATCTTGGAAAGCTCGTCCTTGACCTTTTTGTAGCCGATGATTTGGTCGAAATCTTTCATGCCTTGCCTCCTCGTATTTTCGATACCGGAAATACTACGGAGCGCAATGCGATAAAATTGACCCATATAAACAGCCAAGATAAGCACGTGGAAAGGCAAGACATGAAAACGACGATGATTGATCCCCCGAAGAAGCTCCTACCGATGCTTATACTCGAGATATTGCAGAAATACACCGATGCCGACCACCGGCTGAAGCAGCACGACATCCAAGAGATCCTCAAGACCGAATACGACATGGTCACCGACCGAAAGGCCATCAAGCGCAACATCGACACCCTGATCGCCATGGGCTACGACATCGAATCGACCGAAACGGTACGCATGACGCCCAATCCCCAGACAGGCGAAATCGAAGAGAGCTCCATGATGTCGGGGCTTTGGCTCGAGCACGAGTTCACCGACAGCGAACTGAGGCTTATCATAGACAGCTTGCTCTTCTCGCAGCACATCCCGCCAAAGCAGAGAAAAACGCTTATCAAGAAGCTCTGCGGGTTATCGAATCGCTATTTCGAGGCGCATGTGAAACACATCCATGCGGTACCGGACAATCTTCCCCAAAGCCCCCAGCTGTTCTTGACGATCGAAGTGCTCGATGAGGCCATAAGCAAAAAGCGGAAGATCGCGTTTCAGTACATGGAATACGGCACCGACAAGAAGCTCCATCCGAAGCTTCGCGAGGACGGAAACGTCCGCATCTATACCGCAAGTCCTTATCAGATGGCCGCCAAAGAGGGGAAATACTATCTGATATGCAACTATGACAAGTACAACGACATTTCCAACTATCGTGTGGACCGAATCGCAAACATCGAGATTCTCGATGAGCCGATCAAGCCCTTTGAAACCCTTGACGAGGCCAAGAACGCCGGCCTTGACCTCGGAAAGTATTTGGCCGAGCACGTGTATATGTACTCGAGCCCCAGCGCGACGGTGAAGTTTCGGATCGTGAAGGCAATGGTAAGCGATGTGATCGACGAGTTCGGCATGGGCGTTGAGTTTCTCGGCGAGGACGACGGGTTTGTCACCGTGCGCGCGCACGTCAACGAACGCGCCATGCAGCAATTCGCCAAGAACTTCGCCCCTGACGTGGAAATACTCGAACCGAAAAGATTGGCTCATGATAGCCTTCAATAAATGCACGATTAAAGCCAGATGCTAGACAGTTCTATAGAGAAAGGAACGGACATGAAGTTTTATGACCCAAAGGATCCAACTAAGGAAATTTGCGCGAACGATTTCGTTGAAAAATACTCATCGCTGTACTTCATAGGTTCTCCTGACTTTAAGTCTGCAAAGGGCAAAAAGGTCGGAAAGACCAGCAGGGATGTTGAAGACGTGATTATCGAAATACTTAATAATGGGATTCAGGCGGATTCGGATGTTATCAAGATCCTCGCATGGAAACTTGGAAAAATAAGACAAGAAGAGAGCGTAAAGGATAATTTTGAGTATTACAAAGACTGGAGCGAGGATCAACTACACGGAAAAAGCTACGGACATGAACTAGAGCTTGCAGATGCAGCGGGAACAATCAGAGGAGAATTTACGTGTCTTAGAGAGCAGTCACTCGTATCCTTCGAAGAAGCTCAAAAGGTTTTCGGCAGGCTAAAGGAGATTTTCGATACAAAAGATACAAAAGGTATTGGAACGACATATCTTTTAACGCTTCTGTATTTCGTCTCGGGCGGAAAATATCCTATCTATGACAGATTTGCGGCAATGGCAGTCAAAGCTATTACGGGAGATTGCAAACCGGGCAGTGAGGTATCCATCGATTCGCTGCCAGATAAAAGCAAAACCAAAGACATTGTAATGAGCGAGGATAGTTTCTACCGCCAATACATAAACGCTCTTAACAAGGTTTTTGAAAACTACGAAGATGGCGATATTGCAAGAAAACGTAACATTGACCAAGCTCTTTGGGTATATGGACATGCTTTTGTGACGCCTGGCAAAAGAAACGTTTGCTGCTAAGAATCCCCTAGGAATACATATGACCCAATAATG
>CANQTB010000111.1 GCA_947626665.1 uncultured Eggerthellaceae bacterium | reverse complement strand
CATAATGCGCAAGCGGCGAATCTACTCAACGTCCGCGAGGCCCTTAAACAGATAAGCCCCCTCGCCCGAGCGGTGTTGAATGGTATGAGCGACTGCGCGCCCAGCGCCTCTTAAGAGCTCATTGCGCTTTATTTGCTCTGCGCTTGGACGCAGGTGATCGCGATGACTCCGACGATGTCTTCGGCGGTGCAGCCGCGCGAAAGGTCGTTGACGGGCGCCGCGATACCTTGGGTTATCGGTCCGAACGCTTCGGCCTTCGCAAGGCGCTCGACAAGCTTATAGCCGATGTTGCCGGAATCCAAATCGGGGAAAATCAAAACGTTCGCCTTGCCTGCGACGGGGGAGTTTGGCGCCTTGCGCTCGCCGATCTCTGCGACGATGGCGGCATCGAGCTGCATCTCGCCGTCGAGTAGAAGCTCGTGATCCAGCTCATGGGCGATTTCCGTGGCACGGATGACTTTCTCCTGATCGGAATTGGAAGCCGACCCTGCGGTGGAATGCGAAAGAAGCGCGACGCGGGGTTCGGCGCCGATGAGCTTGCGGAATGAATTCGCAGAATTGACGGCGATATGGGCGAGCTTTTCGGCCGAGGGCTGCACCTCCAAGGCGCAGTCCGCGAAGAGGAAGACGCCGTTTTCGCCATAGGGGCAATCCGGCACGATCATGATGAAGAACGAGCTTACAAGAGCAATGCCCGGCGCCGTTCTCAAAATCTGAAGGCTCGGGCGTAAAACGTCGCCCGTTGCATGGCAGGCTCCGGCCACCATGCCGTCGGCCATGCCCATCTTCACGAGCATCACGCCAAAATACAGATCGTCATCCAAGAGGCGATAGGCGCCTTCAAGCGTGACGCCCTTCGCTTTGCGCAGCTCATAGAGCATATTCGCCATGTCGTCGCGCACATCCGCCTTCGAGGGATCGATGATGCGTGCGCCCTCGAGAGCGAAGCCCTCTGCGGCGATGCGGTCGGGGTCACCAAGGATGATGGGTTCGGCAAACCCCCGCTTCAAAACCTCCTCGGCCGCTTCGAGGGTGCGGCGATCGTTTCCTTCGGGGAGGACGATGCGTTTGGGTTCGCGTGCTGCCTGTTCGATCATGATATCGAGAAATGCGCTCATGAAGCTCCTCGTATATTCTTTCTGCCACTGATCCGGGTGTGGCTCCCACCGCTTCCAACGCAGCGGCAGCGTATCTCTTTTGTCGGTAGGTCTCACATGGTAACCCGAACGCATTGCAAGGGGAAAGCGGGCGGCCTCGTTTGATGCCTTATCGGCAGATTTCGTCGGTTTGCTTAATTCTGCACAGCAGAGGGGGGCGAATCGGTACAATGCGTATGAGCTGCAATTGGGACAAGGAGGCTTATCGTGCCTGTTCGATATTGTGACTATCGTCAAATAGCCATTGAGGATTATCAGGCCGTCGTTGTGGGGAGCGGGTTTGCTGGCTCTGTCGTGGCGCGCCAGCTTGCCGAGCTGGGCGGCATGCGCGTGCTCATCATCGAGAAGCGCCCCCATATCGGCGGAAACATGTATGACGAGATCGACGATGCGGGCATTCTCGTCCATCGCTATGGCCCGCACATTTTCCATACGAACAACCGCGAGGTTTTCGAATATCTGCTCCGTTTCTCGGAATTCATTCCCTATCAGCATCGCGTTTTGGCGAATTGGTATGGAACCTATCTGCCGGTGCCGTTCAATAAGACCTCGCTTGAGATCGCATTTGGCATGAAGCGTGCGCTTACGCTCAACGATAAGCTTGTCGATGCGTTCGGCGAGGAGCGGAAGGTGACGATCAACGAGCTGCGCAGCCAGCACGATCCCGAGCTTTCCGAGATCGCCGATTTCGTCTATCGCAACGTGTTCCTCTACTATACGCAGAAGCGATGGGGGCTCACGCCCGACGAGGTGGATCCCTCGGTGACAGCGCGCGTTCCCGTTTTCATCTCGCGCGATGATCGCTATTTCCAAGACACCTATCAGGGCATGCCGAAGGATGGCTACACTGCCTTGTTCGATAACCTTCTCGATCACGAAAATATCGACGTGTGCCTTCGCGTGGAGGCCGAAAGCGTCTTCGACCTTGAGTTTGAAAGCATGGATGAGGACGCGAAGATATCCTCAATCAAGCTGCATGATGTAACGTTCGAGGGGCCGCTGGTCTATACCGGGCCGCTCGACGAGCTGTTCCTCTCGCGTTTCGGGCGCTTGCCGTATCGCAGCCTCGATTTCGTTTATGAGACCTTCGACGCCGAACGCGTTCTGCCGTGCGGAACGGTGAACTACACGGTGACGGAGGATTTCACACGCATCACCGAGTTTAAGCACATGACCGGCCAGAAGTGTGCCAACACGACGATCATGAAGGAATATCCGCGCGAATACAACGACCCAAAAACGCAGATACCGTATTACGCGATCATCAACGACGAGAACAACGCCCATTACGAGCGCTATCGTGCGCTGACGAGCCATCTTCCGAATTTCTATCCGATCGGACGTTTGGCAGAATACCGCTACTACAACATGGATACGATCGTCGAGCTTGCCCTTGCGCTTGCCCAAGCGATCATCGATGAGCAGTAGGAAGGCAGCGCCTGTGAAAACCATCACCTTCACCATCCCGTGCTACAACTCCTCCGAATACATGGATCGCTGCATCGAAAGCGTCGTCGCGGTCGGCGATGACATCGATGTCATCATCGTCGATGACGGTTCGACGAAAGACAACACCGCAGAAATCGCCGATTCATGGGCGGCCCGCTACCCCGATAAGGTCCGCGCGATCCATCAAGAGAACAAGGGCCATGGCGGAGCGGTGAACACGGGGCTTGCGCACGCGGAAGGCTTCTATTTCAAGGTGGTCGATAGCGACGATTGGCTTGACGATGACGCGATGAGCCGTGTGATGGCCTATCTGCGCAAACAAGTTGGCGAGAGAAACCCTACCGACATGGTTGTGAGCAACTATGTATACGAGAAGCTGCATGAGGGAACCTCGCAGGTGATGGAATACCGAAAGCAGCTGCCCGTCGGGCGCGAGTTCGGCTGGAATGAAGTCGGCCATTTCGGCATGACGAAATACATTCTCATGCACTCCGTGATATATCGCACCGAGCTTCTGCGTGGAATCGGGCTTCAGCTTCCCGAGCACACGTTCTACGTTGATAACATCTATATCTATGAACCGCTCCCCTCAGTGAAGACGATCTATTACCTTGATGAGGATGTTTACCGCTATTTCATCGGCAGAAGCGATCAGAGCGTGAACGAGAACGTGATGATGTCGCGGATGGATCAGCAGCTCAGAATCACGCGCATCATGATCGACGCCGTCGATCTGACGGGCATCACCTGCCCGAATCTGCGTAAGTATATGGAGAATTACCTCTCGGTGATGCTGACGATCTGCGCGGTCTTCCTCCGCATGCGCAACGAGCCGGGCGATCAGGGGAAGCTCGATGACATCTGGGCGTATTTGAAAAAGATGAACCCTATCACCTATCGCCGCCTTCGTAAAAAGTTCCTCAACGTGGGGACCAACCTTCCCACCGAGCTCGGGCGCCGCTTCGCCATCGCCGGCTATCACGTGGCTCAGCACATAGTCAGCTTTAACTAATTGCGCCGTTTTGACGAACGGCGGAACGAGCTGTCGCTGCGGCTTTTACTTATAATCTGCGGGGTTTTTGGAAGAGGAGCCCGTGGTGTTGTCGCTGTTGCGCAGTTCCGCGCCGAATCGCACGGCGCTTTCCCCGAAGCGGTCCTTCAGCTTGTCGGTTGCCTGCAGAAGCGACGAGCGCTCCTTCGCCGTAAGTGGTAGGCCTGCTGGCTCTTCGCTTGCCGAAAACGTTCCAAGTTTATCGTCAGCTTCGCTGAAGAGGCTTTCCTGCTGCGGGGGCGCATCATCAAATCCCGCCAAGGAAACGCCGAGCAAGCGAACTTTCATGCCGGGCTTCCAAACTTCATCGAGCATCTCGAAGAGCAGGGGAGTGCACGCGATATCGTCATCAGTCGGGGCGGGGAGCTGTCGCTGTACCGAGCGCGTGGTTCGATCGTCGTAGCGAATGCGCAGCCCGAGCGTGTGACCGCGCAGCCCTTTGCGGCGAAGCCGTCTTCCCACCTTGGCGGCAAGAGCGGTAAGAGCGGCGTGAAGATCCTGCACATGAACGAGATCGTTCGCGAAGGTGGTTTCGCACGATACCGATTTCACGGCACCGTCGTCGAAAACCGCCGAAGTGTCTTCTCCGCGTGCCCGCGCTCGCATCTCAAGCCCCGTCTTCCCAAACACTTGCGTCACGGTGCGATCGTCGGCCTTTGCAAGATCGCCAAGCGTTTTGATCCCGCGGCTTGTCAAGGCAGACTCGGCTGCCGGCCCGATGCCGCTTAACGCGCGTAACGGCAAGGGCGAGAGAAACGCCTCCTCGCTTCCGGGGAAGACCACGGTGAGCCCCCGCGGCTTATCGATATCCGAGGCGATCTTGGCAATTGCCTTTGTTGTCGCAACGCCGATGGAGCAGGTGACGCCGAGCGCAGCGACGCGCTGCTGGATGCGGTTCGCGATCGCGATGGGGCTTTCGGTGTTGTGCGCCGTCGGGGAAACATCCACAAAGGCCTCATCGATGCTTACCTGCTGCACATGCGGGCTCTCGTCGCGCAGGATTTCCATGATCTTGTTGCTCATCTCGCGATAACGCGCGAAGTTTCCGTGCGTCCAGATGGCCTGTGGGCAGAGCCTCTGGGCGACGGATGAGGGCATCGCGCTTCTCACGCCATAGACGCGCGCCTCATAGGAGCAGGTGGAGACCACACCATGTTTGTCGGCGTCGCCGCCGACGATGAGGGGCTTTCCGCGCCAATCGGGATGGTCGAGCTGCTCGACTGATGCGAAGAACGCATCAAGATCGACGAGGAGGATCGCCCGACCGTTCCAAGGTTGATTTTCGAACTCAGCGCTCGGTGGCAAGGAAGAACACCGCGATGATCCCGGGGCCGGCGTGTGCGCCGATGACGGGGTCGATATAGGTGGTGATGATGTTTTTCACGCCGAGGCGCTCACGGATAAGATTTGCGAGGAATTCCGCATCTTTAGGGCAATCGCCATGGCCGAGGAATACCGTCTGGTCGGCGATGGGCTGGATGGCCGTGCGCTCCATATGGTCCACCAGGGCGATCAACGATTTCCTGCGTCCGCGAATCTTCTCAAGCGGGATGAGATGGCCTTCGTCGTCCACATGGAGGACGGGTTTGATATTGAGGATCGTTCCCGCCCAAGCGCTCGTCTTGGAAACGCGTCCGCCACGGAGAAGATACATGAGATCTTCCACGGTGAACCAATGCGCCATGTGGAGCTTGTTGTACTCAACCCATTCCTGAACCGCCTCAAGCGTGGCGCCTTCTTTGGCCATACGAGCCGCATACCACACAAGCAGCCCTTGGCCTGCTGCGGCGGCAAGGGAGTCGACGATTATTACCTTGCGATCGGGGTATTCGTTCGCAAGTTCGCTCATCATGAGGCTTGCGGATTGGTAGGTGGAGGAAAGGCCGCTCGAAAACGCGATGTAGATGATGTCTTTTCCCTGGTCGAGCAGGGAGCGCATGAGCGCTTCCGCATCGTTCATGTTCGGCGTCGAGGTGGTGACCACCTTGCCCTCACGCATCATCGTATAGAACTGCTTGAGATCGGTGCGCTCGCCTTTCAGATAGCTTTGATACTGCTTGCCTTCCACCATAAAAGTCATCGGCAAGATATGAAGCCCCAGCTCATCGATCATATCCTCGGGAAGATTGCAGCATGAGTCGGTTATTATCTCAAAATCCATTTCGAACCTTTCGGATCACGGTTTTCGTGCTTTCTGATAGGTTTCAGCGATCTTCGCCATTGTATACGTTTCGGCCTGTTGGCTGGTAGTAATTATCGGGCTTTTTCGAGCGGATTCGGCGCTTCGTGGCAAACGTCTTCGAAATCGCCTATACTTCATCTTTTGGCGGTATACGCGAAGAGAACAACCACGACAATATGAAGGCAGGGTTTTCCGTGGCGGCAAATTACAAAGAAACGATGAATCTTCCCCAAACCGATTTCTCGATGAAGGCGAATCTTGCTCAGAACGAGCCAAAACGCTTGGAGAAGTGGGAGGCTGAGGATATCTATCGCAAGGTGCTTGAGAAGAACAAGGATGGCGAACCGTTCGTCTTGCACGACGGACCGCCCTATGCAAACGGCCCGATCCATATCGGCCATGCCTTCAATAAGATCCTCAAAGACTTTGTGGTGAAAAGCCATGCGCAGCGGGGCTATTTCACGCCCTACATCCCCGGCTGGGACTGCCATGGCCAGCCGATCGAGCACATGGTGGAGGTGACGCTCGGTCCAGAGAAAATGGCGGCCATCGATCAGCCCACCCTGCGCAGGCTCTGCCGCGAATGGGCGGAGAAATACGTTGACGTGCAGCGCAACGGCTTCAAGCGACTTGGCGTGAACGCCGACTGGGAGCACCCGTACCTCACCTTCACGCCCGACTACGAGGCGGGAAACGT
>CANQTB010000110.1 GCA_947626665.1 uncultured Eggerthellaceae bacterium | reverse complement strand
CACCGGCGAGTTGCGCCGCTCCACCAGCCCGCGCTCCCACAGCTTGAGGAAGATCCACTGCCCCCAGCGATAGTACTCCGGATCGCAGGCGACGACGGTGCGGTCCCAATCATAGGAAAAACCCATGCGCTGGAAGCTCGCCTTTTGCTTTGCGATATTCTCGTAGGTCCACTTCGCGGGATGTGTATGGTTTTTGATCGCGGCGTTTTCGGCAGGCAGGCCGAAGGCGTCCCATCCCATCGGGTGAAGCACGTTGAAGCCGCACATCTTCGCATAACGCGCCATCACATCGCCGATCGTGTAGTTGCGCACGTGCCCCATATGGATGTCTCCCGATGGATAGGGGAACATCTCCAGCACATAGCGACGCGGCTTGTCGCTTTTCTCGTCCACGCGATCTTGTCCGGAAGCCGCCCATGCTTTCTGAAGGCGCGGCTCGATCTCAAGCGGATTGTAGGGTTTCATATAAGTTTCTTTCTCTTTTGCTTTCTGTTGTCGTTTAGTATATGCCATCGAAGGTTATGCGCGGAGAGGCGAACTTCCCGAAACTCCGATAAAGCGTGTGAAACCGCCAAAATCACCCATTCGGCGTCGAGGACGCCCGCGAAAGGAGCATAGGTGAACTTCCATAAAGCGCAATTCGAGGCAGCATACGGCACTTCTCAACAATTGCCGCGCCCAACGTCACCCGAAGTGGCCTTTGTGGGAAGATCGAATGTCGGGAAATCTTCTCTGCTCAATAAGCTTTTGTACCGCAAAAGCCTCGCGAAAGTTTCTGCGACGCCGGGAAAGACCGCCACGATCAATTTCTACGACGTTGACGGCGCGCATTTCGTCGATTTGCCCGGTTATGGCTATGCGAAAGTTTCCAAAACCGAGCGCGCGCGTTGGGGAGAGCTTATCGAGGGCTACTTCGATCAAGATCGTCCGCTTGCCCTCGTCGTTGCGCTTATCGACATTCGCCACGATCCGAGCGAGCTTGATTGCGCGATGATCGAGCTTCTGCAAGAGCGCAATCTGCCCTTCGCCGTAGCGCTCACCAAAGCTGACAAACTTTCAAAGCAGCAAGCGATGCGGCAAACAACGCTTGAGAAAAACGCGTTGGGGCTTTCCGCCGATGCGCCTGCGGTCGCCACCTCCGCCGAGAAAGGCATCGGCATCGACGACCTCCGCCGGCTGATCGCAAGCGCCATTTCCGCCGGTTGATCGCAGACACCGCCTCTATCGGCCGATCTGAGGAGCAATCACGAAGCTGATAACGGGCGCAGCATTCGAAGGCCGATTACAGCAGGCGGACTATCCGCTCGATTCGCCCTTGGATACCTTCGCTGATAAGCGCTGCCCGATCCACTAACTCAGGGTTTTGGCTTAGCACGCGAAAAGCACTCTGGGGGAATTCCTCCAGTGCTGAAACATCAAGCCATGAATAATCGTTCACCAGACGGAGTTGACGGTTCGCATCTTCGTAGAACGGCTTTGTGTGAAACGAATAGTCCTTCCCTCTCAGCGCCGAGAGGGTCGCGTCAAGCCAAAGGCTCGTTCCTGAATCGAAGATCGGAGCAACGCGGTATTCCAAGGTCTCAACATTGCGAATAAGGCCGAAATTCCGCCAATGCCTGTCGGTATTTGCGAGAATATCGTCGCAAACGATCATCTTGGAAAGAGAACGCTCGATGTTTTCCACTCCGAGCCGCACGCAACACTCGATGTAATGCTGATGATCATTGTGATGGTTTGGCTTCCGCATGATCTGATTGACATAATAGGCAGGAATGTACTCTTCGTCGGAGCTGATGAACGATTCGCAGACGCTTACGGCCCTGCCCCCAAGCGATCGCAGCTCGTAGGGAACATACTCGCGGCGGGAAAGAAGCCTTTCATAGAGATTGGTGGCGACCACCTCGTTGCAGGGCTGCTGGTTAAGGCCGCTTCCGCCTTTCACGAGAAGACGTTTCCCCTGTTCGATGACCCATTTCTTCGGAAGTTCGCCTTCGGAGGTGTTATCGGGAGTATCAAGGCCCACATCAGCGAGCCAATCCTGAGTTTCCTCAAGCACATCAAAGGGGTTATCAAAGTAATTGATCTCTTCCCACTGCAGATCGGAATCATATGGCCGTATCCAATATTGATCCGACATCGATAAGCCAAAGCTCGCAAACGGGATTTCAAAAGGGGCCTTATAGCCGAGCTCTGCCAACTTTGCCTGAATGCCCTCACGAGACTGCGGTATCGATCGATGCCTCCACCAATACTGCAATGCCGCCGCCGATGCAGTTTTTCCTCGCGGGGAAAGAACACCCAAAGGAGCACGGGCTACGTCGTAGATCTGCGAGGCATCGAAAAACGTATCGGTTTGCTGGTCATAGCGAAACGACAAAACCTCATGCGTGCGATTCATAAGCGTGAACGCCTGAACGCTTTCTGATGAGGGAGAAATCTTCGGCACCCTGCCCGGGCGCGGCGTTTGCCGGACGCGCTGTTCTACACTATCTTGGAAGATAAGCCATGTGCGCCCGATACGCTCGCCTTCAAGCTTGTTCTCGTTAAGGAGCTGATAGGTTCGCGCCGGCGAAACTCCGAGCAGCTTTGCAGCTTCTTGCACGGTGAGGGAAAACATGATCGCACCTTCTTAAACGTTGGCCTTTCGCTTGATAATAGCCCACAAATCTCACTTGTTTGTTTCGCTCTGGGCGTTCACTTGGAAGCGCTTTCACAAAAGAGGTTATATGATACTCGTAAACCTCTAATCAATTAAAGGTTTTTGGCTATTTTTATTTTTCTTCTAAACCTATAATCGTTCCCCTAAAGCGCCACGTTATGGCAAGCGCGTTACAATGAGCGCGCCCATAGAAGAAGGAAAGGTGAACTGCTTCATGATCATCATTGAAAAGCCCTACGTTTCCGACCTCATGATCGAATGGCTGAAAGATTCGCAGCATCCCGTTCTCGCCAACGAGTTTGCTAAGGGGCTCGGCATTGAGGACTTGCACTTGGTTGATGAAGAGGAGACGGTGCGGCGCATCAATGGGGGCGAACGGCTTTACACGAATTCGGAGAGCGCACTTTCTTGGGTGCTCACCCATACCGCAAACCCTGCGCTTCATCGGGCGATCACGCTTTGCAAAGACAAGGCGGCAATGAGGAAGGCACTCGCGCCGCTCAATCCATCGGTGTTCTACGCGCAATACAGCTATGAAGAATTGCGCGGTGTCGATCCTGCCGAGCTTCCGCTTCCCGTTGTGTTGAAACCTTCCGTCGGGTTCTGCTCGATGGGAGTATTCGTCATCGAAACGCCTGCCGATTGGCATGCCGCCCTTGAAACCATCGCCGCTCAGTCGGCCACGTGGAAAAAGCAGTTTCCCGAAGAGGTGGTAGATCTCGGAAGCTTCCTCGTAGAGAGCTATGTGGAAGGTACCGAATACGCCGTGGATGCCTATTTCGACGATAAGGGGAAAGCCCACGTACTGGCCGTGTTTAGGCATGACTTTGCATCGGCGGAAGATACCTCCGACCGTCTTTACTGCGAAAGCGATGCTGCCATACGTGAAGTCACGGAGCCGATGCGCCTTTGGCTCAACAGCGTGAACGAATATCTTGATGCATGCAATTTTCCTCTTCACGTGGAAGTGCGCATACAGGGGTCGACCATCGTTCCCATCGAAATCAATCCGCTGCGTTTCGCAGGGATGTGCTGCACCGATCTCTCATGGTACGCATGGAACCTTTTCACCTACGAGGCCTACCTCGAGAACAAGCCCGTCGATTTGCCTGCGCTCGCAAACGCCCACCAAGGTGAGGTGTTTACCATGGCAATGCTGAAGGCCGACGAGACCGTCAACAATCCGAGGCCCTTCGACTATGACGCATTCAGCGCGCGCTTCACCCATGTGCTCGACCTGCGCCGCTTCGACATGGATGCGACAGGATTCTATGGTTGCTTGTTCCTTCAAACCGACGAGCAAACCGCCGATGAGCTCGATTTCCTTTTGCACGTGCGGTTAGAAGACTTCTGTCACTGAAACCTATTCAAGCAACGCAGGGTATGTGGTGTGCGCCTCATCAAGGCACGAAAGTGTCTGATCAACATAGCGCCCGGCTCAAGAACCCGATGATCGATGCTGAAGCTTGCTATCCTTTCCATTCGCTCTCTTTGGCAACCTAAAGCTCAACCTCTTTGCAGTCGCAAAACAAGTCCACGTATTCTTGCGCTGACAGCCGTTTCACCGAAGACCTTGCAAATGCACGCTCGTCACGAGAGATGATGAAATCTACCGACACCGTTTCGGCGCAAGCCCGAACAAGCCCATCCTCAAAATCCTTCTCGTCTGATTCGAGCGCATTTCGGCAAATCGTGCTATCGACAGCGACGATCTCAAAAAGTTCCATCAAGGCGCCGATGAATTGCCGTGCTGCCGCCTCGTCGGCGTATTTCGTAAGCACGTAATAAACGTCCTTCAGGGAAAGCGCCGCAACATATCCCTCAACTTCCGAAAATGCCACTTCATCAATAAGAAGCGTAGCTGCAGCCCAGCCGGGCCTCTCCCCTATTGCTGCATCAAGCAGAATGTTCGTGTCGAGAAGGATTTTCTTATTCATAGCGACTCGCAATAAGCTCCTTGATGCCTTCGTCAGTAAGCTCACCAATCGAGGGATTTTTCGCCTGCATGCTAAACCCTTTGATAAATGCCACAGCCTCACGTTTTTTGTCAATCGATTGACCTCGGCTTTCTGTAAGAGGCGGCAGCACACCTGATTGCCTGATGCTGTCTATCAGAACGCTGCTACAATATTGACCAAATGACATGCCGTATTCTTTGCGCGTCAGCGCTTCGGCAAAATCAAATGATCGCTGCTCAGCTCGTCCGGAAAAAGTTCTCGTGCTCATTGCTCTCCTTTTGTAAACATGTTTACATTATAGTGAGCAAACGCACGCACTACAAGGGGTCGACCTTTATCACGCTTCTATCACAGCAGCAAAATATGGGCGCATGCACGCACCAACGTCTTAGGCCAACGTCTTAGGCCAACGTCTTAGGACTTTAGAAAACTTGCCCTAGGAAAGCAGCGTGGCGTTGGTGGCGAAGGTGTTCGTATCCTTGATCATCACGTCGTGCGCGCCGCCCTCGACGATCGAGGTCGAGCTCACCACTGTGAGCTTTGCCTTCTCCTGAAGCTCGGCGATGGTCAGCGCACCGCAGTTACACATGGTGGAACGCACCTTCGAAAGCGTGATATCAACGTTCTCCTTCAGCGAGCCGGCATAGGGCACGTAGGAATCCACGCCTTCCTCAAACGACATGCCCTTCTTCTCGCCGCCGAGATCGTAGCGCTGCCAGTTGCGCGCACGGGCACTTCCCTCGCCCCAGTATTCCTTCATGTAGGAGCCGTTGATCACCACGCGATTCGAGGGACTTTCGTCGAAGCGCGCAAAATAGCGGCCGAGCATCACGAAATCGGCGCCCATCGCAAGGGCAAGCGAGATATGGTGGTCGTACACGATGCCGCCGTCGGAGCAAATGGGCACGTAGATGCCGGTTTCCTTGAAATAGCGGTCGCGCTCTTGGGCAACCTCGATAACGGCGGTCGCCTGCCCGCGCCCAATGCCCTTCGTCTCGCGCGTGATGCAGATGGAGCCGCCGCCGATGCCGACCTTCACGAAATCGGCACCGCATTCCGCGAGGAAGCGGAAGCCTTCGGCATCCACGACGTTCCCCGCGCCCACTTTCACGCTCTCGCCATAGTTCTCACGGATCCACTGAAGCGTCATCTTCTGCCAGTCGGAATAGCCCTCCGAGCTATCGATGCACAGCACATCGGCTCCGGCATCGACGAGCGCCGGCACGCGCTCGGCGTAGTCGCGCGAATTGATGCCCGCGCCCACCATATAGCGCTTGTGCGCATCCAAAAGCTCGTTCGGATTCGATTTATGGGAGTCGTAGTCCTTGCGGAATACGAGATAGAGCAGGTTGTCGTCCTCGTCGACGATGGGAAGCGTATTGAGCTTGTGATCCCAGATGATGTCGTTCGCCACCTTGAGCGAAGTGTCGGTCGGCGCCACGACGAGGCGCTCGCGCGGCGTCATGAAATTCGCCACCTTCTCGTCAAGCGACATGCGTGAAAGGCGGTAATCGCGGCTCGTGACGATACCCATGAGCCTGCCATGGGGAGAGCCGTCTGAGGTCACCGGCATCGTCGAGTGGCCGTGCTCCTCAAGAAGCGCCACCACGTCGGCAAGGGTGGAAGTGGGCGCAAGGTTCGCGTCGGAGGTGACGAAGCCCGCCTTGTAGTCTTTCACACGGGCGATCATCGCCGCTTCGTCTTCGATGCTTTGAGATCCGTAGATAAAGGAAAGCCCGCCTTCGGTGGCAAGGGCGATCGCCATCCGATCGTCGGAAACGGCCTGCATGATGGCGCTCACCATCGGGATGCTCAGCGTGATCGGGCATTCTTCGCTGCCCTTGCGATAACGCACCAGCGGCGTTTTCAGGCTCACATTGGCAGGCGAACATTCTTTTGGCGTAAAGCCGGGAACCAAGAGATACTCATTGAAGGTACGTGACGAATCCGCGAAGTAAAACGCCAT
>CANQTB010000109.1 GCA_947626665.1 uncultured Eggerthellaceae bacterium | reverse complement strand
CTCACGCACCGTTCCAATATCCGGACTTTCATCGCTTAAGTTATAGAGGATGTTGGTATTGTCGAGATACACCTTCTCCGTTTTGCCTAACGCGGATAGGCCCTTTTCGCCAGCTCGTAATTGGGCGATCATGCCGGCTTTCTCCAAATATCCCAAATAGTCCTCAATATTATTTCTGCTGACCTGAATTTTGCTCGCAAGGCTCACGGTGTTCGGCTTGAACGGGACAAGCGTGCTCACGATTGCCATCAGCTTCATCAGCTTGCGCCCTGTGGAGGTGTTCATGCCCGCAAACTGCGGGATGTCCACCTCCAAAACGCACTGTTTGAGTGCATTTTTTTGCTCAATTCTGCACCATTGCAGTGCATTTAAGGGGTTAAAGTTCGAAAAATCGGCACGTAAAGAAGCCTCCCATTTCTCGTATTCAAAATGGGAGGCAGTTCAGTTAGCGTTTATCTTCTCGTTCAAAGCCGGATGGCGATCAATTCATTTCGATCAATTCCCTCAGATGAAGTGCGTCCAGACGTGCTCTTCGGTTTCAGGAAGGCCGAACTGCTCTTTCCCCAGTGCGATGGATTTCATGAGAAACACCATGTTGCGGGCAAGCACGCGCATGATCTGCTTCCCTTCCTCGTCCTGCTCGGCCTCACCGACGTTGCGCCCATGGATGCAGTTCCAATACTGGCTCGGGGCGACCGGCATATTGCTGATCGTGAAATACTTGTTCAGCTCATCGAAAGTTGCCGAGCAGCCGCCGCGGCGGGCGCAAACCACGCTCGCCCCCACTTTCATGCTCTTATCGAAGCGCGTGCTGTAGAACAGGCGGTCGAGCAACGCGATGAGCGTCGCATTGGCGGAAGCATAGTAAACGGGGCTTGCAAGGACAAGGCCGTCCGCCTCCTCGAACTTCGGTGCGATCTCGTTGACGATATCGTCATAGACGCATCTTTTCAGCTTCGAGCATGCCCGGCACGCCATGCAACCGCGTATCGCCTGTTTGCCCACCTGGATCGTCTCCACCTCGACGCCGCTTTCCGCGAACACCTGCTCCATCTCGCGAATACCGATAGCGGTGTTGCCGTCCTTTCGCGGGCTTCCGTTGAGAATCAAAACCTTCACACCGTCTCCTCTCGAACAATCTTTCGGCTCTCGCAAACCTACGATAGCACTTCCGCCCTTTCGCGAATATTAGCATTCTTTGGTGATTGCCATCGCGGCTTGCCCAAACTTGCCCAGGCTTGCTCAGCCTTATGTATTCATGTTGATTCCTGCAAAACGCAGAAAAACACGTGCGCTTTCCTCAGCAAAGTATCACAATAGTGGGTTAGCTCTCGAAGCTTGAGAATTGTAACGAAAGGGGTACGTTCGTTGTTTGAAGCGCTTGCCCAGGTGCTCTCCCTGATCATGTGGCCGTTTTACGACCTCACGCAGAACTGGTGGATCACCATCCTTCTCTTCACGATTGTCGTGAAGATCATCCTCATGCCGCTCGCCCTCTGGGTGCAGAAGAACTGCATCCGGATGGTGGAGATCATGCCCGAGATCAATCGCATCAAGGTGCGTTACTACGGCGACAACGAGACCATCGGGGAAAAGCAAAACGCGCTTTACAAGGAAAAGCACTATCACCCCATGCTTTCCCTCATCCCGCTTGCCGTGCAGATCCTCATCCTCTTCGGCCTCGTCGACGTCATCCATATGATCACCGACAACGGCGCCCCCGGAACCGAGTTCCTCGGACTCGTCCCCGTGGAGGACGGCGGCATCTCGTGGATCATGCCCGCACTCGCCGGCCTCTCCGCCGTCGCTCTCGGCTTCGCGCAGAACCGCATCAACCCGCTCCAACGTGAGCAGTCGCGCGCCGAGAAGAACATGACCAACGGGCTTTCGATCGCGCTTTCCCTCTGCCTTGGCATTTTCGTGGCTGCCGGCATGGCGTTCTACTGGATTTGCTCGAACGTCACAGCCATCATCGTGCAATGGGTCTGCAACATCATCATCAATCCGAAGAAATACATCGATTACGAGAAGCTTGAGGAAAGCCGTCAAGAAGTTGAGGGGCTGAACAGCCTCCAAGGCTCGAAATCGAAATGGTGGAAGCCGAGTCCGCTTGCCAAACGGGAAAAGCAAGATTACAAGCGCTTCTTCAACATCGTCGGCAAGCACATCGTCTTCTATTCCGAAGGCAGCGGCTTCTACAAGTATTTCCGCGGCGCCATCGAGTATCTGCTCGCAAATTCAACCGCCATCGTCCATTACGTGACAAACGATCCCAACGACCAAGTCTTCGAAATCGCAAAGGACAACCCGCGGCTCCTTCCCTACTACATCAGCGAGAAACGTGCGATCACGATGTTCATGAAGATGGAGGCCGATATCGTCGTCACCACCTTAGGCGATCTCGACAACTTCTACATCAAGCGCTCCTATGTGAAAAACGATATCGAATACGTGTACATGTTCCACCACACCACCTCGGTGAACATGACCTCCACTGAGGGCGAGTACGACAACTACGACACGCTGCTCTGCACCGGCCCGCACCAGATCACCGAGATGCGCGCCATCGAGGATTATCGCGGCCTCAAGCACAAGAAATTGGTGGAGTGCGGCTACGACCTCATCGACCGCGAGATCGAAGACTACGAGAAGCGCATCGCGAAGCAGGCGGGCAAAAACGAGAAGCCGACGATCCTCATCGCCCCGAGCTGGCAGGAGGATAACGTGTTGGATAGCTGCTTCGACGACCTTGTGCAGCCTTTGCTCGGCAAGGGCTACCGCGTCGTTGTGCGCCCGCACCCCGAATACACGAAGCGCTATAAACCGCGCTGGGAGGCGCTCAAGAAACGCTATGAGAACGTTCCCGAAGACGAGCTTTACTTCGAGCGCGACTTCAGCACGAACGATTCCATCCTCACCTCAGATATCCTCATCACCGACTGGTCGTCGACGTTCAGCGAGTTTGCCTTCTCGACGCTGAAGCCCTCGATCCTCATCGACACACCGATGAAGGTGAACAACCCGCATTGGCAAGACTACGGTGCCAGCTGCACCGACATCACACTGCGCAACGAAGTGGGCGTTTCCGTTGCCTTAGATGAGGTGCGGGAAAAGGTTCCCAAGGTCGTCGAAGATATGCTCGCGCATATGGATGAATGGCACGATCGCATCAAGAAGATTCGCGCCGACTTCTTCTTCAACCTCGGTAACGGAGGCGAAGCAGCCGGCGCCTACTTGTTGCAAGCTATCTTGGAGAAGCAGAATTCCGCGCGCGAAAGCGATCAGAAAGAGAGCGCAAGCGCAGCAGCTTAATCCCCTCTCTCGCAGCTTGAATTCACACGTCCCGCAGCTTAAGCTCCCTCTTCGTGAAGCTCTTCCACCACATGCTCCACTTCTTTCGTCTTGGAGAACAGCTCGCGGATGTTCGTTGCTGCCATGATGGCGCCGATTATGATCACGATGGCCCAGAAGATGCCCGAGGCCTCGGGAATCGTTCCCAACAACACGAGCGAGAACGGAATTGCCCACGCGGAGTAGGTGATGTTGAGCGCCATGGACTTCGCCGCGCCGATGCGCGCGATCGCCTTGTAGTAGCACAGGTAGGAAATGGTGCCAAGCGCGGCAGCTGCGATGATGACCGGCATCGCGTCGGAAAGCGCGGCATCCACCGTCGGCGCCCAGCCCCCGAGAATCGGGAGGATGACGCAGGCGTATACGATGGCAGACGTGGTCTGGCGGATCTGAAGGGCGTTCTCATCATCCACGCTCGCGCTACGAAGCCCCCAAGCGATGATGACGGCCTCGGTTCCCCAGCCGAACACGCAGACAAACGCGCCCGCAACGCCTAAGAACCAATCACCCGGAACGTTTGGCGCCGGATCCCACGAAAGCGCCGCAACGCCGACCAAACACGCCAAGAGCCCGATCCAGTTGTACCAGCGCATCTCCTCCTTGAGGCAGAAATGCGCGAGCAAAGCACCGTATGCGGGAAAGAACGCCGAGATGGCGGCCGTATAGGCGGCACCGATGTTGTTGATCGCAAGCACATAGCCCGTCATACCGAGCGGAGCGCCCACTACCGCCGCAGCGACGATGCACCAGCCATACTTCGTCTTCATAAGCTGCCACGTTGCCTTCAGCTTCTTCCGCACCGCCATGTAGATGAACATGAAAACCGCCGATGTGGCATCGTGGAGAAACGTGCTCGTGAACGCCGCGAGCGCGATTGCGAGCTCGGTCGAGAAAAACGTCGAGCTCGCGAGCGCGATGCTCAGGATCACCGTGTCGAGCGCCCAAGTGAGCGCGGCGCCTAAACCCCAAATCATGAGAAATTATGCCTCCTCAATCATGCGCAAGGCCGCTTGGCCGTAGCGCTTCGTGTACTTGTACCACAGGTAAAGAAACTCCCCCACCGGATCGCCGCACATATCGCGATACAGCGCCCAGACGAACCAGTGGAAGCTCACCACCGAAAGATAAGCGACGCAATGCAGCAGCTCGTGCGGCTCAAGCGGACGCTCGAAATACACTTCGAGCACTTCCATCGCCTCGTCGTAGGTGTAATCGCTGCAGCAGATGAAAACCGCGAGGTCGCTTGCATAATCCGACATCCCCGCATATTCCCAATCGATGAGATACATATCATCGCCATGGACGAGGAAATTCGCATCGTAGAAATCGTTGTGGGAAAGCACCGGAGAAAGCCCATCGGCCTTCACGACCGCATTAAGCTTCTCCGCCAGCGCCAAAAGCTCTTCAAAATCCTCAAACGACGTGCGCCTTCCTTCGTTTAAGAGCGCGATCTGCTTGAGCGTGTCGGTATGGATGTCGAAATCCCACTCCGACACCACACCGCAATTGTGCAGCGCCCGAATCATCTCCATCGCGCGCTTCACGTGTTGCGGATTGTGGTACTCGAACGGCACGCAGTCGGGAATGAAACGCGAGATCTTCCAGCCCTCAACCTCATCCTCATAGATGTAGGTGCGGTCGATGCCGAGATCGTAGGCGACGCTTTGGGTGAAGGTCTCGCTTGCACGGCTGATGATTTTGTCGGTTCCTTCACCGGGATGGCGATACACATATTCGTCGTCGCCAACGGAGAAGCGGAACGAGAAGTTCGTCAACCCCTGCTTGATGGCAATGATGTCGGTAATATCATTGCGCTCGCAATGGAGCACACGGCAGATATTGTCCATGATGGACGAGTTAACATTCACGATAAATGCCGGATCGAAACGCCTCACATCGTCGAGGGAATCGAACTCCCAGATGGCTCCCTGCGGATACGGACGCATCACCATGGGTAGCTCATTGATGTGCTCAACATAGATCTGCTCCCAGAGCTTATCCGCCGTCGCGGGGTCGTCATACACATCATCAAGAATCTCAAGGAAGCGCTTGGAGAACGCGCGATCCCAATAGGCATGGCCCATCATCACCCATGCATCGGCGCCGCCGATCGCAACGTCGGTGATGAGGCGGTTCTTGCCTTTCGTGGTAAGGCACCATTCCTTCGTCTCCCCCGCTTCGAACTCCGCCGCATAGTACGAGCAATAAACATAGCGCTCGAAGGGGTTCTCGGTGAAGTAGTCATCGGAGGAACAGATGTAGGTGTTTCCTAAACGACTTGCCACCACCTTGATGGAAGAGTTGTTGTTGCGCTCGGCATATTCGTTGTTCACCACGAGCTCTACGCCGAAGCGGTCTTCCAGATAGAAGAACTCCTCCTTACGATAGCCCACGACGACGACAATGTCGCTGATGCCCGCCTCGCGAAGCTGGCGGATCTGGCGCTCGATGAGCACCTCGCCCTTCACCTTCACAACGCCCTTGGGCTTTTCGTAGGAGATCGGCACAAAGCGCGACGAAAGCCCCGCCGCCAAGATGATGGCGTTGTCGACGCGATAAGGCTCGAGCGAGCGCTTCCCTGCTTCGGTGATGGCGCAATCTTCGTCGACAAGGCCGGCGACGCGCAGTTCTTTCAGCGTGCTGTTCACCGTGCCAAGCGAAAGGTTTGTCTTATCCGCAATTGCGCGCTGAGAGCCTTCCTTGCCATCTTCCAGGCAGCTGATAAGAACATCAAATTGGGCGGATGTAAGCATCTGGCCTCTTTTCGCATTCGGTACAAAACAGCCCTTTATCATAGCTGTTTTCTCCCATTTGTGTTCAAATTATTTGATATTTTTATAATTTCGAACATTCATGAAACGAGTAGGCCGTGATTTCCGCGATTGCATAATTGTGGTTTAGCTTTCTGCCCCCTTACTTTCTTCGAAAAATCGTCCGATAATATTAGTTCGCGCGTTTCGCGCTGGGATGGCGGCAATGCAAATCGAACGAGGAAATGAAACGTCGGTTTACACACCACATTGTGGTTTCAGATGGGAGGGTTTCGCTGCGCGGTACGCAGGCAATCTCGCCATGCGCAAAGGTCCGCACATTCCGCAAATCCATCGTTAGCTGCCCTTCATCCGCGACGTTTCCCCAAAAAATCCTCCTCACCTTCTTCGACCTTTTCTCGCTGGGCCTTTTCGCACTGCTGCTCGTGGCAGCCCTGCCGCTTCCCGCCTACGCCTATGTCGACCCATCCGTGATGACCTACACCATCCAGGCCGTCGCCGGCGCGGCGGTTGCCCTGGGGGC
>CANQTB010000108.1 GCA_947626665.1 uncultured Eggerthellaceae bacterium | reverse complement strand
TTATGAAAACGGGCATCGGGCTTGTGCGCGGTCAGCGGAAGAAGGATCGCGCGTGGAACCTCACCGTCGAGCACGGTCCGAAGGAGCTTCGCGGCGTTTCGATCGTCGTACACGGGCCCATCATCGTCGGCCGCTCCCCCGGATCGGACATCGTGATTGCCGCCGGATATGTTTCGGGCCGACATGCACGATTTACTCTCATGGGGCAAAACCTTTTTGTGGAAGATCTCGGTTCAACCAACGGAACGGCCGTTAACGGACAACGCATCAGCGGGCCGTGCGCCCTTCACGATCGCGATGTCGTAAGCGTCGGCGATGTGGAAATTCGCGTGAGGTTTAGCTGATGGCGCGAAAAGGCCACGAGAGCGAAGTTGCCTTTGGCAGCCGCACCGACATCGGATGCGTTCGAGACCATAACGAAGACAGCCTTTGCGTAGCTCCCCCGCTCTTCGTCGTCGCAGACGGCATGGGCGGACACGCGGCGGGAGAGGTGGCCTCCGAAATCGCCGTCGAGACGATCTCGGAACTCGCTCCTCCCACGCTTGACGCCGATGCACTCTGTGCCGCCGTCGAGCAGGCGAACCTTGCCATCATTCAAGCGGCCCGCCAAGGGCGAGGCCGAAAGGGAATGGGAACCACCTGCACCGCGGCGATGGTTGAAGGGCAGCGCCTGATTATTGCGCAAGTGGGCGATTCGCGCGCCTATTTGCTCCACGAGGGGAAGCTCAGCCAGCTCACACGCGACCACAGCTATGTCGCCGAGCTCATCGAGGCCGGCGAGATCACTCGTGAGGAAGCGCGCACGCATCCACGACGCTCCGCTATCACACGCGCTCTCGGAAGCGATCCACGCACTCAGCCCGATCTATACGATTTCAGCGTATCGGCTGGAGATCGGCTTCTCATCTGCTCAGACGGATTGACGAGCATGCTGCGCGACGACGAGATCTCCGATATCATGAACAAAGCCGACGACCCCCAGCGCTGTGCATCGCGCCTCGTGAGCGCCGCGATAGCGGCAGGAGGCCTCGACAACGTGACCGTCATCGTCGTCAACATCACCGGAAACGCCCCCACCGAACGACGGCGCCTCGCCCGAAAGTCAAAGATCACCGCGGCGATTGTCATTTGCGCTCTCATCGCGATCATCGCCTGCGCTTCAGCCGCCTTTGCCACATGGACAAAACAATCGGCGTTTCTCATCGCGCAAGATGGCAAGGTGGCGCTTTACCGCGGCGTTCCCGGAGAGTTTCTCGGCATGCAGTTTTCCGAGCTCGACCACGTGACGGACATCGAAGTGGACAATCTGCAGCCCGGGCTTGCGAATCGCCTGAAGACCGAGGGAGTGACAACAACGTGGGAAGATGCGGAAAAGCTCCTTGCCGATTATGAAGAACAGGCGAATGAAGGACAGGCGAAATCCGAGGAGGATGGCCAATGACGCGCCGCAATCTCGAGCTGCTCTTGCTCATCGTTGCGGCACCGATCGTCGTGCTTCTTTTCGTCATGCTCGCAGTCAATGCCGGCCTTGGGCTTTCGGTGAATACACTCGGGGTGCCCATCGGGCTGTTCGTCGTCTTTATCGCAGCGCACCTTGCCATTCGCAAGCTCTCTCCCGGGGCCGACCCTGCGATCCTTCCCCTCACGTTCGCGCTTTCGGGAATCGGCATCGCGTTTGTCACGCGACTGGCGCCCGATCTTGCCGTCCGTCAGGTCATGTGGCTTTTCCTCAGCATCGCCATCATGATAGTGATCCTCATTTTTATCAAAAACCCCGACAAGCTCGCAAACTATAAATACACGCTCATGCTTGTGGGCGTCGTGCTTCTGCTCTCGCCGCTCATCCCCGGCATCGGAACCGACTTCGGCCAAGGCAGTCGCATCTGGATATCGATCGGATCGTTTTCCTTCCAGCCCGGCGAGATCGCGAAGCTCTGCATCGTGCTGTTCTTCGCAGGATACCTTGCCCAAAACCGCGAGATGCTCTCGGTGTTCACATGGGAGATCGGCCCGTTTCGTCTGCCCGACTTGCGCGCCATCCTCCCGCTTTTGTTTATGTGGGCCTTGGCCATGGTGGTCGTCATCTTCGAACGCGACCTCGGATCGGCCGCCCTTCTCTTCTTCCTCTTCCTGATCATGCTTTATGTTGCGACAGGGAAGAAGTTCTACCTTGCCGTGGGGCTCATTTTGGCAGGCATCGCCGTCGTGGCGCTGTATTTCCTCTTCAGCCACGTGCAGGTGCGCGTCGATACGTGGCTCAACCCCTTCGCCGATGCGCAAAACACCGGCTTCCAGCTGACGCAGGCACTCTACTCGCTTGCCGACGGGGGATTGTTCGGCGTCGGCATCGGCAGGGGCTTCGCCGACGTCATCCCGATCGTTGAGAGCGACTTCATCTTTGCCGCCATCGCCGAGGAGGCAGGCCTTCTGGGCGCAGCGGGCGTGCTTCTGCTCTACCTGTGCTTCTCGATCCGCGGCCTCGTCACGGCTGCGCGTGCGAAAAGCGACGTAAGCTCGTTTATCGCCGTCGGCATGACCACCTCCATCGTGCTGCAGGCGTTCATCATCGTCGGCGGCGTCACGCGGCTCATCCCGCTGACCGGCATCACCCTGCCTTTCATCGCCCAAGGCGGCTCGTCGCTTCTGGCGAGCTTCGCGATCGTCGCCTTCCTTTTGCGCTGCGGCGACGAGGGCACTGGCGTGGAGAAAGAAGTGGCCAACGCCACGTCGCTCGCCGATCCGAACAGCGTGCTCGGCCGCGTTTCCCTCGGCAAGCGCCTTACCAACACGATGATCATCTTCTCGGTGCTCTTCGCCGTTCTCGTTGCGAACCTCACCTACATCATGGTGATCAAGGCGAGCGATTATCAAAGCATGCCGGGAAATTCGCACGTTCTCATGCGCGAGGAGCGCACGCAACGCGGCACTATTTCCACCTCCGATGGGGTCGTGCTCGCCGAAAGCGTTCCCACGGAAAACGGAAGCTATGAGCGCGTGTATCCGGCGGGAGACTTGGCAAGCCAGGTGGTGGGCTACACCTCGCAGCGCTTCGGGCAAAGCGGCATCGAGGCCTCCATGAACGAGGCCCTCACCGGACACGAGAACTATGCAACCTGGGAAGATGCGATCAAGGCGCTCGCCGGGTCGCCGACGCCCGGCAACGACGTGACGCTGACGATCAATTCCGAAATTCAGGAGGCTGCGCAAGAGGCGCTCGCCGGAAGGGTCGGTGCCTGCGTGGTGATGGATCCCGAAACGGGCGCGGTTCTTGCGATGGCCTCTGCCCCAACGTATAATGCCGCCGATTTCGAAACGGTTATCGAGCAGGCGGCCTCTGCCGACGGCTCCTCTGGAAGCGAGGCGTCCGTGCTGCTCAACCGCTCGACCCAGGCCCTTTACGCTCCCGGATCGACGTTCAAGATCATCACGTTAGCGACCGCCCTTCAGGATAACGTCGCAACCGAGAACACCACATTCGAATCGCCCGGCACCATGGATATCGGCAATGCTCCGGTGACGAACTACCACAACACCGCCTATGGCACGATAAGCTTGCGCGAGGCGACGATGGTTTCCTCAAACACCGTGTTCGGCCAAGTTGGGGCCCTGCTTGGGTCAGAGCGTCTCGTGAAGGGCGCCGAGGCCTTCGGCTTCAACCATGAAACCCCCTTCGAGCTTCCCCTGCTAGAGTCGCTCATGCCCAATCCGAGAGAAATGACGGAATGGGAAACCGCCTGGGCGGCAGACGGCATGCCGGTCGGCGAGCACGAACGCCCTGCCGGCCCGCAATCGACGGTGCTCGAGATGGCTCTTTCGGGCTGCGCGATCGCCAACGACGGTGTCATTATGCAGCCCTACCTCGTTGAGGGCATCTACAATGCGCAGGGCATGCAGTCGTTTTCCGCAAAGCCCTCGCGTTTCCTTGAAGCGGTGAACGCGGCAACCGCCAAACGCGTGCGCGATGTGCTCGTGGATGTGGTCGCAGGGGGCACGGGAACCGCCGCGGCTTTGCCGAACGTCACGGTCGCCGGCAAAACGGGCACGGCCGAACGCGGCGATGGCAGCGACGACAGCTGGTTTGTCGGCATGGCGCCAGCAGACGATCCAAAGGTTGTCGTCGCAATCGTTATCGAAAAAGGCGATTCGGGCGCGGGCGCGGCACGCGCTCATGATGTGCTCTCCACCGCCTTACGGGTAACAGGAGGCCAATAATGCGGTCAATAATGCGAGGCGCGTGCTGTGATGCGTGTGCTATAGTGATTATGTTTGCGTCTTCGCATCAAATACATCCAAAACGCAGTTCGCATGTGAGTTAAAGGAGCAGACAAGTGGCAACGAACGGATCGATGACAGGGCGAGTGCTCGGAGAGCGCTATCTGATTGAGGACCGTATCGGCATCGGCGGCATGGCGGAGGTCTATCGAGCGCAGGATCGGGTGCTTTCCCGTTTAGTTGCCGTGAAGGTCATGCTTCCCCAATTCGCCGCAGACGCCGATTTCACGCGGCGTTTTCGCCAAGAGGCCGCAGCGGCGGCAAACCTTTCAAGCCCCTATATCGTCAACGTTTACGACTGGGGCGAAGATCAAAACACCTATTACATCGTGATGGAATACGTGCGCGGTTCCGATCTGAAAACCGCCATCACCCAGCGCGGCGCCATCAACCAGCGCAAAGTCGCCGAGATCGGCAGTCAGGTGTGCCAAGCGCTCTCCGCCGCGCACAACCAAGACATCATCCATCGCGACATCAAACCGCAGAACATCATGATTCGCCCCGACGGCAACGTGAAGGTGATGGACTTCGGCATTGCCCATGCGAAGAACTCGCTGAACGACCAAACCGTTTCCGTACTCGGGACGGCACATTACATCTCGCCCGAACAGGCGCAGGGCAAAGAGCTTACCGCTGCAAGCGACATTTATTCCCTCGGCGTCGTTTTGTATGAGGCCGCTACGGGAAAGCTGCCATTCGACGGGCCGGATGCCGTGTCAGTTGCCATGATGCAGGTGAACGACCAGCCGGTTCCGCCGCGCGAGATCAACCCTGCGATCAGCCCCGACCTTGAGGCGATCATCATGTGCGCTATGGCGAAGAACCCGCAAAACCGCTTTGCCACCGCCAACGATATGCGCGCGGCATTGAACGATTTTCTCGCCGGACGCCCGCTGAAATCGTTTAGCGTCGGAAGCGGAAGCGCAAAAACGCAGCTGATCGGCGCCGCTGCACCCATGGCAGCGGCTGGTATGGCCGGCGCAACCGTCGCCTACAACAACGCGGCGGAGACACGAGTGATGACAGGCGTTGCGCCACAACCGCCCGTTGCAACGATGGTCGACGCCACGCAAACTCTGCCGGGCAACCTTGGCCGGAGCGGAGGAATCGGCACTTCGCAGACGAATTTCCGCGCCGAACCACCTAAGAAGCGCAATGGCAAGCTTATCGCCGGCATCATCATCGCGATTGTTGCCGCTTTGGCTGTCGTCGGCGGCGTGGCATGGGCGTTTCTTGGCGGCGGCAGCGGAAACGGCGAGCCGGTGCCGAACGTGATTGGCCTCACCCTTGACGAAGCGACCGCCGAACTGCAGAAGGAAGGCTTCGATGTGGGATCGATCACTGAGGACTATGATGAAGAGGCCGAGCCCGGAACGATCATCAAGCAAGATCCCGCTGCGGAGACGAAACGCGAGCTAGGCACGAAGGTAAATCTCACCGTCTCGCAAGGAGCAGAGATGGTGAAGGTTCCCGACCTTCAGAATATGACGGCCGAAGAGGCGAAGGCCGAGCTTGACAAAGCAGGACTCGTCGCCTCGGCGGGTGATCCCGAATACAACAAAGACGTCGAGAAGGGCCACGTGTTCAAGCAGGATCCCGCGAAAGACACCGAGGTGAAGAAGGGCTCTGTTGTCACCTACGTGCTTTCCTTAGGCCCTGACATCATCGCCATCCCCAACGTCGTTGGCAGCGATCAACAGAGTGCCAAAAAAGCACTGGAAGATGCCGGATTTGTCGTGAACGTGCAGTCCGCAGGCTATAGCGATTATCCCGAAGGCCAAGTGACAAGCCAAGATCCCTCGGCATCGTCTCGTCTCGAGCAAGGCGGCACCGTGACGATCTATGTGAGCGAAGGGCCCGAACCGCAAGCGCCGAGCGTTATCGGCATGACGGAACAGCAGGCCATCGATGCGCTTTCGAACGCCGGATACCATGCGCTCATTCAAACCGGAACGCCACCAACCGCCGCTTATCCGGAAGGCACCGTTTATTGGCAAGATGAACCTGACAACGGTACCGTGACGATCTATGTGAGTAACGGAGAAGTACCTGAGTCGAATGGTGACGCTTCGACATCGAGCACTAATTCTTAGCGCAGACGAAAGAGAACGAACATGTACAAGGGGCGTCGTGATGGCGCCCTTTTGATAAGTGACAGCATGGTTGCGGCTTGATATACCCGAAAAAACGATTCAAGAAAAGACTTTTTTTCGAGAATTTTGCGTGTATAGTTCAAATCAGTCCTGATTCCGTCACACACTGCGATGGACCGACGTTACATTTGAGGGAGCTTTAGAATTGCGGGTGGAATGGGGATTCGTGTCCGTTGATACGAAAGCCAGGAATCTCGCTGCGAGCACCCACCTTTCAGGGTGGG
>CANQTB010000107.1 GCA_947626665.1 uncultured Eggerthellaceae bacterium | reverse complement strand
TTTGCCGTGAGGCCCCACGTTTCGCCCTGCACATCGGCAAGCGAGCAGACGAACACCACGCGCCCGCGCGAAGAACGGATCGCATCGATGATGCCGGGCACAAGCAGATTCGGGATGATCGAGGTGAAAAGCGAGCCCGATCCGAGCACGATAAGATCGGCGTCCTGAAGCGCTGAGAGCGCGGGGCCATAGGGCGCAACCGTTTCGTCCGAAACGAGCTTCACCTGTGAGAGCGCGGTCTTCGCATGCGAGGCAGGTGCTTGGCCATCGATTATGGCCCCGTCACGCGTCTTTGCGATAAGGCGCACCGGCGAAAGCGTTGAGGGATACACATGGCCTTGGGCGTTGAGGAGGCGCTCGCAGACAGCGATCGCCTCGGGAAACGAATGCGTCGTGTCTTCAAGGGCCGCCAGCATGAGGTTTCCCAAGCTGTGGTTGCGCGCGATCGCCAAGCGGTATTTGAACGCCCGCACAAAGGGATCATCGGGATCCTTCGCGAAGGCCGCAAGGCACTTCCGCACATCGCCCGGAGGGGTCGCATGCGCCTCATCGCGTAGAATGCCCGTCGATCCACCATCATCGGCCATCGCAACCACCGCATCGGTCGTCACGCCAAGCGAAAGCAGTGTCCGAATGCTCATCGGCGCACCGGTGCCCCCGCCGATCACCACCGCCCGTAAGGGAAGGTAGTCCTCCTCGCCTTCCAGATCATCGCCGAGGGAGGCGTCGTAAAGGCGGAGGAACTGCTGCGTGGCCGATATGTCTTGTGAAAACGGATAATCCATCCAAAAGCGCCCTTATTATCGATGATCAAGCGTTCAACAGGTCTTTTGCGGCAAGCCGAAGGTCGCGGTGGGCAACGCTCACGCGGTAGCCCTTCGATTTCAGATAATCGCCCGTCGCCTCGGCGAGCGCAACACTGCGATGCTGCCCTCCCGTGCATCCCATCGCGATGGCAAGCTGCTGCTTTCCCTCATCCACATAGGCGGGCATGATGGTATCGAGAAGCGCCTGCCACCGCTTGTTGAACTCGATGGTCTCGTCGCGAAGCATCACATAATCGCGCACTGCGGGATCGAGGCCGGTGAGGTGCTTCAGCTCGGGCACATAGTAGGGATTGGGAAGAAAACGCACGTCGATCACGATATCGGCATCGGTCGGGGCCGCATGTTTGAAGCCGAAGGAATAAACGGTCACCGACATCGCGGGCTGCTCGTTTCCCGTAGCGAAGAGCGAGGTGATCGTCGAGCGGAGCTGCTGCGGCAAAAGATCGGTCGTGTCGATGACGTAGTTCGCACGATCGTGCAGCTGCGCGAGCATGTCGCGTTCGCGCTCGATGCCCGAGGCGATAGCCGAGCCGTCGTTGCACAGCGGATGGCGCCTGCGGCTCGATTTGTAGCGCGCGATCAGCTTCGCATCGTCGGCATCCAAGAAAAGGATCCGATAGTCGATTCCCTGCTCCGTGAGAGAACGAAGCACGTCGTCAAGCTCCATGAAGTAGTCGCCGCTACGTGCATCGCAAACAACCGCGAGGCGTCGCCTTCCTTCCGTCTGACCCGGCATATCGTGAAGCGTCAGCAAACTGCGGATAAGGCTGGAAGGAAGATTATCAACGCAGAAGTATCCGAGATCTTCGAAGGCATGCATCGCCTCGGTGCGCCCCGCCCCGCTCATTCCTGTTACGATGACGAGCTTTGGCATCTCGGTCGCGCCGAAATCCGTCTCTTCGTCGTTCATGCATTCTCCTTGTCGATTTCGCCCTTTTCCTCATTATACTGCCTGAGAACGCGGTAAACCTCCTTGCCCACCTCGGCGGGAACGACCTTCGCCTCAAGGATCTCATCAAGGTTCGCCTCCTTGAGGCGCTTGAACGATTTGAAATGGCGCAGGAGCGCCTTTTTCCGCACCGGACCGAGGCCCGCCACGCTGTCGAGCACCGATGCCGTCATGCCCTTCCCGCGGAGCTTGCGATGGTAGGTGATGGCGAAACGATGGGCCTCATCGCGCACCTGCTTCACCAAATAAAGCGATGCCGATCCCGCCGGAAGCACGATCGGCCCGCTCTCCTGCCAGGGCACGAACAGCTCCTCGTCGCGCTTGGCAAGGCCGCAGAGCGCGATGTCATCGATCCCCAACTCGTCAAAGACCCCGATAGCCGCCGTCAGCTGCGGCTTGCCCCCATCGAGGATGAGTAGGTCGGGCTTTTTCCCGAAGCGCTCGTCGGCCATGCGCTCAGGGCTGTAGCGGCGCAGCAGCACCTCGCGCATCGAGAGGAAGTCGTTCGCCTCGTCAAGCGGCGTCTTGATGCGGAAGCGACGGTATTGGTTCTTGTCCGACTTGCCGCTCGTGAAAACCACCATCGAGGCCACCGTATAGGAGCCGTGGATCGTCGAGATGTCGAAGCACTCGATGCGCATCGGCGGCGCGTCGAGCGCAAGCGCGCTTTCCAGCTGGAGCAAGGCATCGTTTACGCGCTTGTCGTCGTAGCCCGTGCGCACCTTGTAGCGCAGAAGCGTGTGGCGCGCGTTCGTTTCCGCCATCGCGAGCAGCTCGGCGCGATCGCCCTTCTTCGGGCTGCTGAAACGCACCTTCGCCCCATGGGCTGAGCCGAGCTTCTCGCTGAGCCAGCCCTCCATGACCTGCGCGTCCTCGGGCAATGCCGCCATGACGACCTCGCGCGGGATGGCCGTCGTGGCGTCGTAGTAGCGCAAAAGGAAGTTGTGGGAGAGCTCGTCGTCGCCGACGTCGGTTCCGCGGTTGAGCACGAACTCGTTCGCGTTGATGATGCGCCCCTCGCGCACCATGAGCACCTCCACCGCCGCGATGGTCTCTTCCCGATAGAAGCCGATGACGTCGGCGGAAAGCGATTCGGAGGTCGTCGCGTGCTGGTGGACCGCCATCGCGCGCAGAGCCTCAAGCCTCTCCTTGATGCGTCCGGCCCTTTCGAAGTCGAGTTCGTCCGCCGCGTCCTGCATTTCACCGGTGAGTTCATCGATGAACTCGCGCTGGCTTCCTGCCAAGAAGCGCTCGATGCGCTCGACGTTTCTCGCATAGTCCTTGGGCGTGATGGCCCCAGCGCAGGCACCCGGGCCCAGCCCCACATGGGCATCGAAGCAAGGCCGCGGCTCCGTCGCGAGGAGCGCGAGCGGATCCTTCTCGAGCCGCCGCGTGAGGCGTCGCCATTCCGCACACTGCGCCGAGCACAACGGCACGATGCGACGCGCGATGTCCACCGTCTGGCGTGCCGCGCGAGCGTCGGTATAGGGTCCGAAATAACGCGTGGCGCTTTGGTGCTTCTCGCGCGTGTATTTGATTGCGGGGAACACATCGCCTTTCGTGATCGCGATATAGGGATAGCTTTTATCGTCTTTGAAGTCGGCGTTGAAGAAGGGGCTGTATTCGTTGATGAGGTTTTTCTCGAGGACGAGCGATTCGTGCTCGTTTTCGGTGACGATATAGTCGAAGGAGGCGATCTTATCGACCAAAAGCGGAATCTTCGCCCGCTCGTCCTGATAGTTCACGTATTGGCGCATCCGGGCGCGCAGCTGCTTCGCCTTCCCGACATAGATCACCTCGCCGTTGCGATCTTTCCACAGATACACGCCCGGCGAGGCGGGAACGCTTTCGAGCTCATGCTTGATACGGGAAAGGCGCTCTTCGAGGCTTTCCTCCTCGATGGGCGCGACTCCGTATTCAAAAGATGAACCCATGAAATCACCTCTCGCAAAAAACGCTTTTGAGGAATACTATAATAGCCGAATCGCGAGATGAGCCGCTCTGGCCCATCTTCACAGGAAAGGCGCTGAAGACGCAGAGGCATCGAAGGCGCCTCCGCGGCCAAGGAAGTTTTTGGAAGGAGCTTTACCCATGACAAAGATTGTCAATTCATGGAACGACTGGGATCCGCTGAAACGCGTCATCGTCGGCCGTTGCGACAACTCGGTGATTCCGCCTGAGGAGCCGGCGACGTCGGAGAAGGTGCCGGTCGATTCCGAGATGCGCGGCATGTGGGGCCTTCGTCCGCTCGCCACCGTCGAGCGCGGCAATGAGTGCCTCGAGAACCTCGTGAAGATCCTCGAGGACCACGGCGTCATCGTCGACCGCCCGACCCCGCTTCAGTGGAACCAAGCCATCGGCACGCCCGATTTCCGCAACGACTCCATGATGACCTGCATGCCCCCGCGCGACATCCTGCTCACCATCGGCTCAGAGATCATGGCTGCCGCCAACTCCTTCCGTTGCCGCTATTTCGAATACCTCGCCTACTGGCCGCTCATGAAAGAGTATTTCGACGAGGATCCCGCGTTCAAGTGGACCCAGGCGCCGCGCCCCCGCTTGACGGACAAATCCTACAAGCACAATTACTACGACGAGAAAATCTCGCTTGAGGAGCGCCTCATCCGCACCGCGAACAAGGATTTCGTCACCACCGAGATCGAGCCGATGTGGGACGCCGCCGACGTCATGCGCATGGGCAAGGACCTCTTCATCCAGCACGGCCTCACCACGAACCGCGCCGCCATGGATTGGTTCCAGCGCTACTATCCCGAATACCGCGTGCATGCGGTGAACTTCCCGGGCGACCCCTACCCCATCCACATCGACGCCACCTTCGTGCCGCTGCGCCCTGGCCTGATCATCAACAACCCCGTGCGTCCGCTCCCCGAAGAGCAGCGCGCGATCTTCGATGCGAACGACTGGCAGATCGTCGACGCGGCCCAGCCGGCCCATACCGAGCCGCCGGCGCTGTGCTACTCATCGGTGTGGCTGTCCATGAACTGCCTCGTGCTCGACCCCAAGACCGTCATCGTCGAGGCGTCCGAGGTATACCAGCAAGAGCAGATGGACAAGCTCGGCATGAACGTCATCCCCTGCGACCTGCGCGATGCCTATCCATTCGGCGGCGGCCTGCATTGCTCGACCGCAGACGTGTATCGCGAGGGAACCTGCGAGGATTACTTCCCGAACCGCGTGAAGGATCCCACGCTCGTCCGTCCCGAGATGTGGCCCGAGGGCTAAGCCGCTTTCGGCTTCGGCTCGCACCACACAGCACTCGTGGCACATAAGACAAATCTGAAATCGGTGGCGCTCCTCGCGGGCGCCATCATTGCATTTGTGATCGGCTCGGGGTTCGCCACCGGACAGGAGATCATCCAATACTTCACCGCCTACGGCTTAGGCGGCATCGCGGTGATCCTCGTCTTCGCTGTCACCTTCATCTATTACAACGTCAACTTCGCGAAGGCCGGTGCCGAAGAGCATTTCGAACGCGCGAACGACGTCTACAAGTTCTATTGCGGGAAATACCTCGGCACGTTCTTCGATTACTACTCGACGGCGTTTTGCTACATGTCGTTTTTCGTGATGGTGGGCGGTGCCGCATCCACGTTGAACCAGCAATACGGCCTCGCGCCGTGGATCGGCGGCGTGCTCATGTGCGCCATCGTCGTGCTGATCGTCTCGGGCGGCCTGAAGCGCCTCGTGGATGTGATCGGCGTGCTTGGGCCGATCAAGATCGCGTTTTTCCTCTTCATCGCCATCGCGACGCTCGTGATGACCTGGCAGGCCATTCCCGAGGGACTCGCGACCATTGAATCGGGCACGTTCGTCGGTGCGACGGAGGACAACACCATCAAGACCGCCGGCGACAATTGGCTCATCTCCGGCCTCTCCTATGCGGGATTTGTGCTGCTGTGGTTTGCGAGCTTTATGTCGGCACTCGGCGCGGAGGAAAACCGGCACGATTTGTACAAGGGCATTGTCGTGGCCACGGTGGTGCTCTGCATCACCATCGGCCTGATCTCATTCGCCCAGATCGCCAACATCAACGTCACGGGCGAAGACGGCGCCTCATATGTGTGGAACGCGAACATCCCGAACCTCATCCTCGCCTACCGCATCTGGCCGCCTCTTGCCACCATCTTCTCCATCATCGTCTTCATCGGCATCTGCGCAGCTGCGGTTCCCTTGCTCTACAACCCCGCGTCGCGCTTTTCGCAGGAGGGCACGTCGCGCTTCCGGGTGCTGACGGTGGTCTTTGGCGTGGTCGGTCTCATCATCGGGCTGTTTTTGCCCTACCGCGACCTCGTGAACATCATCTATGTGCTCAATGGCTACATCGGCGCGGTGCTTTTGATCTTCATGATTGTCCGCAATATCCGCGATCTCATAGGAAAACGCCAGACGCCAAACACGTCAAACACGCCAAAGACTTCGGGAGAATGAAACATCTCGGAAACGCGCCGTCGATAGACTAAGGTATAATACGGCGTTAAAGCACTTCAGGAAAAAGCAATCGAAAGGAGGAGCAATGCCACGTGAAATCGGGCGACGACCTGCCTATTTCTATTATGAGGCAGCCCAATACTTAGGAGATTACCATGGCATCTAATACCACAGCAAAAAACTTCAACTCCCTCGGCGAGACTGAGCGGAGAAGTGTAGTCAGGCGCGTCGCCGTTTCTTCGTTCCTCGGAAACTTCATCGAATGGTTTGACTACGGTTCTTATTCCTACTTCGCCGTTGTGCTTTCGTTAGCACTCATGCCTTCCACCGACCCTACGGTCGCCATCATCGAGACCTTCGCGGTCTTCGCTCTTTCCTTCCTCCTCCGCCCTGTCGGCGGCTTCTTCTGGGGCCACATCGGCGACCGCCGCGGCCGCAAATGGGCACTCGCCAC
>CANQTB010000106.1 GCA_947626665.1 uncultured Eggerthellaceae bacterium | reverse complement strand
GCCTCTAAAACGGCGCTCCCCGCCCCACCTGCCGCAACGCCGTTTTCCACCGTCACGACAAGACGGGCCCGTGAGGCCTCACGCACCGCATCCTCATCGAGAGGTTTCACCCAACGCATATCATAGACGCGCACATGGAGGCCTTCCTGCACAAGCGCGTAGGCCGCCTCCTTGGCAGGCGCCACGCGGCAGCCAAAAGCCAGAATGGCGACGTCGAAAGACTCGTCGCGCTTTGCACATGACGCCTCGTCGGGCGTTTCGCAGAGCGTATCGGCGCGTGCTCCATCGGGCGCATCGGATGAGGCCCCATCAAAAACGACGCGCGCCTTCCCCTCTTGCATAAGCTCCACCTCATCGGGTATCGGAGCGCCGGGGGCCTCACCGCGCGGATAGCGCAGGGCAACCGGCCCGGGAAGCGCAAGCGCCGTGCGCAGCGCACCAACCAACTCCGCTTCATCAGAGGGAGCCATGATCTTCATTGAGGGGATCGCACGCAGATAGGCAAGATCGAACATTCCGTGATGCGTCGGACCGTCTTCGCCGACCAGGCCCGCGCGATCGATGGCGAACACGATATCGAGATCGGGCAGCGCCGCATCGATGATCACCTGGTCGAAGGCACGCTGCAAAAACGTCGAATAGAGCGCCACAACGGGCTTCTCGCCCGCAAGCGCCAAGCCCGCCGCCATGCCGAGCGCATGCTCCTCGGCGATTCCCACATCGACGAAACGATCAGGATATATTTCCGAAAACGCCGTGAGTCCCGTGCCATCGCGCATGGCCGCCGTAATTGCGACGATGCGTTTGTCGTCGGCTGCGAGCCGCACAAGCTCGCGCCCGAACACGGAGGTGTAGGTGGGTGCCGCATTCGGCTTTTTCACGGCATCGCCGGTCGCCATATCGTAGGGCCCCGTTCCGTGGAAGCGTACGGGATCGCGCTCGGCTGGCTCGTAGCCTGCACCCTTCTTCGTCACCGCATGGATGAGAACAGGTCCATCCATATCCAAAACCGTGGAAAGCATTTCCTTGATAATGCGCAGGTTGTTTCCATCGATCGGAACCGTGCAGACGATGCCGAGCTGTTCGAAGATCATCGAATGCGGCAGGAAGAACTGCTTCATGGAGTCCTTCATGCTGCGCCCGAGATTCACCAGCGCATTGCCGACCGCGCCGCCGCTTTCAAGCCGCTCCTGAACCGCGTCGCGGGTCGAACGGTAATTGGCGTTTGCGCGGATGTTGCCGAAGTGCTTCATGAGCGCGCCGACGTTGTGCGAGATCGACATTTCGTTGTCGTTCAAGATGATGACGATCGGCAGCTGCTCCTGCCCGATATAATTGAGCGCTTCGAAGGCCATGCCGCCTGCAAGCGATGCATCACCGATGACCACGACGATCTTCTCGTCGCTTCCCTTGAGCCGCTTCGCCTTGGCAAGCCCCGCCGCAATCGAAAGCGAATCGGAGGCATGCCCCGAAGGGTGCACGTCGTAAGGACTCTCGGAGGGCTTCGGGAACCCCGATATGCCGCCATAAGTGCGCAAGGTCTTAAAGGAATTGAGCCTTCCCGTGAGCAGCTTGTGGGCATATGCCTGATGTCCCACATCGAAGACGAGGTGGTCTTTCGGCGAATGGAGGAGGCTATGAGCGGCAAGGATGATCTCCACTGCCCCCAGCGAGGAGGCAACATGGCCGCCCGTCAATGAGGTGGTCGCAATAATTTCCTCACGGATCTCCTTTGCGAGGATGATGAGCTCGTCGTCGGATAGCACCTTGAGGTCTTCAGGGGAAGTTATAACGTCGAGTATTCGAAAGCTTCTCATGAAGCTCCCTATCAGAGGTCGGGTTGGTCAGGGTCGGGAGCACCCACTTCAGGGTCGGAGGTGTCCACTTCAGGGCCAGACGCATCGTCTTCAGGGTCGGGAGCACCCACTTCAGCCAAGTCGCATGCCTGAAGGGCGAGCTTCACCGCCTCGTCATAAAGCGCCAAGGCATCGTCGAGCGAAATATCCTCGGCACTTACCTCTTCGGCAATGGCGCTGAGCCTTGTGCGAATCGCCGGGAACGTAAGATCACTCTCTTGCGTCATCTTGTCTCTTTCCTCTCCCCTTTCGGCTTATCCGCATGAACGCCGATGGCTCAGCATTCTTCAGACCGGCCTTCGCCAAGCGGAGATTCCTCGTTTTCTTTCTGGGCGGTTTCCTCCCTCATCAACAAGGCAATCCGCCCAAGCACGCCATTAACGAAACGCGGGGATTCGTCTTCGCCGCCAAACTCCTTGGCAAGCTCGACGGCCTCATTGATCGAAACCGAGATCGGAACCGCATCCATGTAAAAAATCTCGAACGTCGCAAGCCGTAAAATCGAACGGTCGATGATCGGCATGCGCGGAAGCGCCCAGTTCTCGGATATCGAGGCAAGCTTGGCATCGATTTCCTCGCCATGTTCCTCAACGCCTCGCACAAGCATTTTGGCGTATTCGGGAAGAGCCTCGGCACCGAGAATATACTGCTCGTCACGCAAAAGCTCCGTCGGGGCAATACGGTTCATCTCGCAGGTATAAAGCACCTCGATGGCCCGTTTGCGCGCCTCTGATCGTTCGTGGCGTCGTCCCATGGAATACGTGCCTTTTCGCCAAGCTTTTAGCGGTTGAAGTGGATGCCATCAACATAGATGTCGATGGTGCTTACCGTGATGCCAAGTTGGTTCTGCAGCGCTTCGCTGACGAGACGACGCAGCTCATCGGCAAGATCGGGAAGCACATAACCGTAATACACCTCGACATGGATATCGATATGGATCTGATTATCGTCATCGACCCGCACATCGATGCCGGAAGTTGAAGGCTTCTTCTGAAAACGACTGCGCAGCCCCTTCGTACTGTAAGAGCCGATCGAGGCGATACCCTTCACCTCGTCGGCAGCGATGGAAACCACCGTCTCCACCACGCTGGTCGCAAGCGTCATATCGTCGAGGGTTACCGTGCTCATGCTGCTCCTTCCCCCATATGGGATACGATAAAATCGGTCGTGGCCTCGCCACGGCAAAATACATCATTCTCCAGCACCTGCCGATGAAACGGTATCGTGGTCGCGATGCCTTCGATCACAAACTCGTCAAGGGCGCGCCTTGCCCGAGCGAGCGCTTCCTCACGGTCGGCGCCCCACACGATCAGCTTAGCCACAAGCGAATCGTAATAGGGCGAGATCACCGAACCTTCGCAAATGGCGGTATCGACGCGAACACCGGGCCCTGCTGGCATGATAAACCGCGTGATCGTTCCCGGGCAAGGACGGAATCCGTGAGCAGGGTCTTCGGCATTGATGCGAAACTCCATCGCATGCCCCCACGGAGTGAAAGGCACGCGGGCGGCGCACTTGGCAGGCTCGCCCGATGCGATACGGAGCTGCTCTTTGATGATGTCACATCCGGTGATCTGCTCCGTAACCGGATGTTCCACCTGAACACGGGTGTTCATTTCCATGAAATAGAAGCGGTTGTCCTTATCCAGCAAAAACTCCACGGTTCCCGCGCTGCGGTAATCCACCGCCCGCACGGCCTTCAGCGCCGCAACGCTCATCGCTCGACGCAGATCCTCATCAAGCGCCGGCGAGGGCGCTTCCTCGATAAGCTTTTGATGGCGACGCTGCACGGAGCAATCGCGCTCGCAGAGGGCGATCTGATTGCCGAACCCATCTGCCAGCACCTGAATCTCCACATGACGCGGCGCGAGGATGAGCTTTTCCAAATACACGCCGTCATTGCCAAAAGCCGCTCCGGCTTCCGCGCGCGCCGCCATATACTCGGCCTTGAAATCCGCCGGATCATGCACCTCGCGCATGCCTTTTCCCCCGCCGCCGGCGGTGGCCTTTATCAGCACGGGATAGCCGATGGAGCGGGCAAATTCGGCTGCCTCCTCCACGCTATCGATGCATCCGCGGGAGCCGGGAACCGTCGGAACGCCGCAGGCACGCATCGTATCGCGCGCGGTGCTCTTGTCGCCCATGCGTTCGATGCACTCAGCCGAAGGACCGATGAAAACGAGATCGTTATCCGCGCAGGCGCGGGCAAAGTCGGCGTTTTCCGCCAGAAAGCCGTATCCCGGATGAATCGCCTCGGCGCCCGTCATCCGAGCGGCCTCGATGATATTGGGAATGACGAGGTAGCTTTGCGCCGCGGAGGCCGGACCGATGCACACCGCCTCGTCCGCTTCGCGCACCGGCGCCGTTTCGGCATCTGCGGTCGAATAGACCGCAACCGTTGAAACTCCCAGCTCGCGGCACGCTCTGATAATGCGCAATGCGACTTCGCCACGGTTCGCGATAAGTATTTTCGAAAACATTCTTTCCGTCAGCCTTTCGATGAAAGCGCGATTTCAGCGCTAGGCGCTTTCCGGCCCAACCGGCTCGGTGCTCGATATCGGCTCGATATAGAACAGGACGGTGCCGTATTCAACGGGCGTCGCATCGCTCAAGCACACCTCGCGGACAGTTCCCATCTCCTCTGGCGTTATTTCGTTCATGAGCTTCATCGCCTCGATGATGCAAAGCGTGTCGGTCGCCGAGACCAGGTCTCCCTCTTGAACAAACGGAGGCTCCCCAGGAGCGGGAGCCGCATAATAGGTTCCCACCATCGGGCTTATGACGGGCTTCCATGTGGTGGGGCGCGTCTTTCCATCATCAGGCGCCGCCTTCGCAGAGGTTTCAGCTTCGGAAAGGTGGGCCTCGGGGGGTTCCGGCACCGCGTTCTCAGGCACCTGCTGAACGGTGGAAGCGGGAGCGGCCGCAAGAGGGGCCGCGGACGATGCGAGGGCCTGCGGCATCCTCACCGCGATGCGCGTGCCCTCCTCCTCGACGACGATCTCGCCGACGCCACTTTCCTCTGCAACGCGTACGAGCTCGCGAATCTGGTTGATATCCACGTAATCGTCCTCCTTTGTGCCGCTCGATTCCTGAGCCAAGAGAAAATCCACGCGCTCGGAAGCGCGGTGTTTGCTTAAGTAGGTGCGCGCCTCATTTGGGAAAAGCGCATACATCAAAACGTCTTCCTCGGTTTTCGCCAAATCGCCGATTTCCTCCGCCACCTCGTCATAGGTGGTCGTTACGAGCGAACCGGGCGCGATATCGGGCGGCAGGCACTCGGCATCCCCTGCCACCTTGGCGACAACATCTTTATCCATGCGACCCGGCGCCTTGCCGTAGTAGCCGCAGATGTAATCCTTCATTTCCTTCGAGACAACGCTCCACCGCTTGCCCGTGAGCACGTTGAACACGGCCTGCGTGCCGACAATCTGGGAAAGCGGCGTCACGAGCGGCGGATAACCCACCTCCGCGCGGACGCGCGGGATCTCGGCCATCACCTCACCCAAACGATCGCGGGCGTTTTGTATCTCCAGCTGAGAGATGAGGTTGCTCATCATGCCACCGGGAACCTGATGCGAATACACTTTCATATGCGTGAGCGAGGAAACACCGCGCTTGAAATGGCCGCGTTTGCGCACCTCTTCCCAATACTCCGATATCTCGAACAGCAGATCGAGATCGAGCCCCGTGTCATAGCGACTTTCCTGGAACGCTGCAACGATCATCTCGACCGCTGGATGCGAATTGCCGAACGCAAGCGGCGCGTGGGCTGTATCGGCGATCGCCGCGCCGGCCTCGGCCGCTTTGATGATGTTCGCCGGAGCCATACCGCCGACGTAATGGCAATGAATGTGAATGGGCAGCCCGATCTCGGCATTGAATGCACGCACCATGCGCTCGGTCCGATACGGCGTCAGCATGCCTGCCATATCCTTGATCGCAATCGTATCAGCGCCCAAATCTTTCAGCTGCTGACCGTACTCGAGAAAACTATCAAGCGTGTGAACAGGCGAAATGGTATAGGAGATCGCTCCTTCGAAATGCGCCCCGCATGCCTTGATCGCCTCGGCGTTGTCGACGACGTTGCGAATGTCGTTCAACGCGTCGAAGACGCGGAACACCTCAACGCCGTTTCGGTGGGCCGCGGCGATGAAATGGTTGATGATGTCCTTCGAATAATGCTTATACCCCACGAGATTCTGCCCGCGCGAAAGCATCGCAAGCGGCGTATTGGGCGTGTTCGCCTTGATCGAGCGCAGCCGCTCCCACGGGTTTTCATCAAGAAAGCGGAGGCAGGTATCGAACGTCGCTCCGCCCCATGCCTCGATCGCCCAATAGCCAACGCGGTCCATCTGCGAGAGGATGGGAAGCATGTCGCCGATTTGCATACGCGTCGCCCACAGGCTCTGCTGACCGTCGCGAATCGTCGTATCCATGATCTGCAGACGCGGCATTCTCTTCCACCTCCTTCTTTTGACAATCTTGTTCAAACATTATAAAAGACGGGCGCCATCGAGCGCCCATCTTATGCAAAACTCCCGATAAGCTCCTTGCGCCCGACATCTCGGCATCATAGCCGAAAGGTCGCGCGTGCAAATGCCACCGAGCGCTTAGACGCGCTTGATAAAGCGACCGTCGCGTGTATCGATTTGAAGAACGTCGCCGATCTCGACGAAGGTCGGCACTTGGATCGTCGTTCCGGTCTCGAGCGTTGCGGGCTTTGTCGTGTTGGTAGCCGTATCGCCCTTATAGCCCGGTTCGGTTTCGGTCACTTCCAGCTCCACGAACATCTGCGGCTCAAGGCTAATGAGCTCATCTCCCGCGTAAAGCAGGCTCGCCTCATCGTTTTCCTTCAGCCATTTTGCCGCT
>CANQTB010000105.1 GCA_947626665.1 uncultured Eggerthellaceae bacterium | reverse complement strand
GTCCGCCGTGCTCGCGGTTCCGGTGTTCGAGATCTTCTCGCCCATCAGCGCGGTGAACAAGGGCATCGTCCTTGGCTCGGCGGCCGGCGCCGTGCTTCTCGTCGCCATCATCGTGGTCGAGCTGTTCTGGGCGCACCGCGTGTGGTGCCGTGCCCTGTGTCCCGTCGGCGGCTTCTACGAGGCCATCGGCCGCGCGGGGCTCGTGAACGTGACGATCGATCACGAGGCATGTATCCATTGCAATGCCTGTGAGAAGGCCTGTCTGTGCGATCCGCAGATCCTCGAGCCTGCCGTGAGCGGCAGCGACAGCGGTGTGCGTGCCGGCGATTGCATGGCCTGCGGCGCCTGCGTCGAGGTGTGTCCCACGGGGGCGCTCAGCTTCAAGCTGGGGTATCTTCCCCATCGGGCCGCGGGCGAAAGTCATCAGCGCACTTCGGAAACTACGGTTGATCCCGTTGCAACTATCGATTCGATTATTGAGGAAAGGGGGAGAGTATGAGCGAAATGAATCCCGATCCCATCGTCGAGGAATCCCAAAATACTTCCCATGCCGGTGAGGCAACGGACGCTCAAGCAGGCGCGACGTCTGCAACTTCCAAACGTAAGCGTAAAAAGTGGCCGATCGTGGTCGGCGTTATCGCCGCCGTTCTCGTCGTGGCGGGAATCGGCCTTTTTGTATGGCATGAACAGCCGAGCTTCTGCAGCGCCATCTGCCACACGCCGATGGATCCACATGGGGCGACGTATGATCAGGTCGTCGGTCAGCCCGGTGTGGATAAATGGGGCAACACGGTGGAGGATGCCGGCGACCTTTTGGTCGTGAAGCATAAGGAATATGCGGGTGCGACCTGCATGAGCTGCCACACGCCGGTGATGAGCGAGCAGGTGAGCGAGGGTCTCTCCTGGGTCATGGGCAACTATACTTACCCGCTTGAAGAGCGCTCGCTGGCGGATCTCAACGGCTACGACCAACATGAGACCGAAGAGGGCTTTTGCCTCAACGAGAACTGCCACAACATGACGCGTGAGGATCTCATCGAGGCGACGTCGGGGCTGACGCGCAACGTTCACGAGGGCCATGCGACATGGGCATGCAGCGATTGCCACAAGGCCCATCGCCAGTCCGTGAACGTATGCACCGGTTGCCATTCCGACGCCTATGTTCCCGACGGTTGGCTGACGGTTGCGGAGGCCACCAAGCTCGAGGATGCCTCTACGGCCGGCAACGCCGCTTAGAAAGCAGAGCCATTGAAAGGGTGAAAAGCCCCGAAACGGCACATATATTAGCAAAAGTCCTAGCTGACTGATGAAAATGCTAAAATATGAGCCATGATAGATTTGGATCAAAAGACACCGTACGAGATTGCCATCGAAGTGTCGAAGCGCGTGAAACAGCGGCGGAAGGAACACGGCCTCACACAGGCGCAGCTGGCGAGGCGCGCCGGCATGTCGTTCGGCTCGTATAAGCGATTCGAGCAGAAGGGCCTTATCGCATTCGATTCCCTTGTCCGCATCGGCGTGGCATTGGGTTGCGAAGACGACTTCGACGAGCTGTTCGCGAAGCGACATTACGCTTCGATACAGGAGGTCATCGATGAGCGACAAGCCTAGAGTCGATCAGAGGCGGTATCCGATCGATCTTTCCTTGGACAAGGTGGTTGCCGCGTATCAAGGCGAAAAGGTCGGAACGCTCGCACTCACCGATTCGCAGGTCCTCGCCTTTGAATACGATGCCGATTGGCTCGTCCGCGGTTTCAGCATCTCTCCCTTCAGCCTTCCCTTGGAATCCGGCGTCTTCATCGCCAAACCGCATCCGCTCGACGGCGTGTTCGGCGTATTCGACGACAGCCTGCCGGATGGGTGGGGAAGGCTTCTCGTCGATCGTGTTTTGCGGAACAACGGCATCGACCCTGATGACGCAGGCCCGCTGGTTCGGCTTGCCATTGTCGGCAATAGCGGCATGGGCGCGCTTGAGTATCGTCCGGTGTTTTCGTTTCCCGACGAGACCGTCCTCGAAGATTACGACCGCATCGCGAACGACTGCGCGCAGATGCTTAAGACCGATTTCACCGAGGATATCGATGCGCTGTTCGCGATGGGGGGCTCATCAGGTGGCGCACGGCCGAAGATCCTCACCGAGATCGATGGCAGGCCGTGGATCGTCAAATTCCCCTCTTCGTACGATTCCCGCGACATTGGGGTTCATGAATACAAGGTTGCCCTTGCGGCGAGGGAATGTGGCATCGATGTTCCTGAGGTGAGGCTGCTGCCATCGAAGCAATGCGGCGGCTATTTCGCCGTGAGGCGGTTCGATCGCCCAATCAATCAGCACGGCGGGGTAACCAAAGTGCACATGATATCAGCAGGCGCGCTCTTGGAAACATCGCACCGCATTCCGAACCTCGACTACGACATCCTCTTGAAGCTCACGCTCAGACTGACTGACGACATCGAGGAGGTGGAGCGCCTCTTCCGGCTGATGGTGTTCAATGTCATGATAGGGAATCGTGACGACCATGCGAAGAACTTCTCGTATCTCCGCGAGCCGTTCATGGGCTCATGGTGCCTGTCTCCCGCCTATGATCTGACGCGCAACGGCGGCATGAATGGCGAGCGGGCGACAACGGTGAACGGAAAGGGCCGCGACATCACGACCGAAGACATGACTTCCGTCGGTGTACGGGCAGGGCTTCCTTCAAGCCGCATAAGGTCGATCATCAATCGTGTGCATGAGACGCTGAAAGCGGCGGATCTGCTTGTCTGAGGTTCGTGTGAAGCGAGGTCGTTTCGTATATATTGACGACTACCGCCCCACGATGCGGAAAGAGGCAATCTCTGCCATAATGAACGCGGCTTCTCGAAAGCCGGCATTTTGCCGGCTCGTTTAGTATTGGCGTTTGCAGAGGGCGGCAAAATGGTTCTCGAAAACAAGCTCGGGCTATCATCTTCGGCAGAATTGCATGAAGCGGAAGAGCGCTTGACGAAAACTCGCGCGGCCGAGCTGTTCGCCCAAAATCTGCTCGACGGCAGAGAGCCCGGATCGTTCGAGACGCTATCTTTCATACACGGCTATCTGTTCCAAGATGTCTATGCCTTTGCCGGAGAGCTACGCCAAGTCGATATAGCCAAGGGCGGGTTCCGGTTTGCCTCCACGCTCTATCTGCGTGATGCGGTGAGGAAGATCGAGCTCATGCCACAGTCGAGCTTCGACGAAATCATCGAGAAGTACATCGAGATGAACGTGGCTCACCCCTTCCGCGAGGGAAACGGGCGGAGTATGAGGATTTGGCTCGACCACATCCTGAAGAGCGAGCAAGGCGTTGTCGTCGATTGGCAGCGAGTCGATAGGCAAGACTACCTGCTCGCTATGGAGCGAAGCCCCATCAAGGATACGGAGATAAAGATGCTGCTCAAGGAAGTGCTGACCGATCAGATCGATGACCGAGAGACCTTCATGAAGGGCATCGATGCCAGTTATGCCTACGAGGGTTACGAACGCTACAGGACCGCCGACCTCAAGTAAATCGCAGTTTAGCAGCTGCGCAAGTTTTTCTTCAATGCGCTGAAACGATAATGCATTCTTGAAAAGAAGAGGAACCTTGTCGCGAAGATAGAAGCCTTATTTAGCACATGCTATAAACGACATGGAAAAGGGGCCTATAATATTTCGCGAGTGAATCGTAAATAATTTGCGATTCACTTTCATGAGTCGTAAAATATTTACGTATCACGCTGCTGAGTCGAAACGGGAGAATCTATGCAAGAGAGAAATAATCTGGAGTTCAATGCAGAAGGCGCTGATACACCCTATTATGCATTGGGAAAGGCATACAAACGAAGCCATACGGCCACTGTCAAGGTTGATGCGGTCGAGCTCAATCGTCTGGTGCTGAAAGGGCTTAACACCTCGTTCGAGGAGGCGCCCGCAGCGAACCAATCACTGAGCCTCACTATTTTGAACGCGGCGTTAATAGATAAGCTCGATTTGGAAGAAGTAGATGTGAAGGTCTATAAAACTTTGGGTCTTTACACATCTACGAGCGGATTCAACAATGCCGCAGCCGTCCTTGCTGATGAGAATAGCTTTCCGGGCGTCGACATCGTCAGATTTGGCGCGAATGCAAACGAGTTTATGGAGCGACAAACGGTGGAGCACGCTTCGGCATTGGAGCTCTACGGAAAAGCCATCGCCATGTTTAATCGGTACTACCGGATGGAAACAATCGATGGCTTCGAACGCAAGGAAAGCTATCTTGTTCCAGAAACCGCCTATCGCGAAGCGATTGCAAACGCCCTCGTTCATAGGGCATGGGACGTAAAAGCAGCGATCAAGGTATCGTTTTATGAGGATAGGGTGGAAGTCAATTCGCCGGGCGGCCTGCCTGTCGACATTTCCGAGGAGGACTATCTTGCGGGAAGATTGTCGGTGCTTCGCAATCCTCTTATTGCGGATGTATTCGCCAAACTGGGATATATCGAAAAATTTGGAACTGGAATTCCCCGAATAAGAGCAGCTTACCAAGGGAGCGGCCTCTCACCTCGGTTCTCTGTCAGCGCTTCGTCCATTAGCGTGGTGCTGCCCAGCAGGTCTTCGGTCAATGGGCTCAATGAGGAGGAGCGGCATATTGTTGACCTTCTCGGAAAGTACGGCCCGATGAAACGCTCCGAAATAGAGGGGCATCTAGGAGCGGGCAAGAGCAAGGTTGCGCGGATTTTGAAACTTCTTGAGGAAAAGCGTCTGGTCGAAGTCGAGGGAACGGGGCGTGCCACACGGTACCGGTTGTAAAGGATGGGGTGGAGCATGTGGCTTGCGAAGCGCTGACGATCCAGCACAAACGCGAAGATCGCCCCGCTGCTCTAGATCCCCCAGCTTTTCGTGCCCGAAATCTCGACGCTCATCGATCTCGAGCATTCATGTGAGACAGCCTTAAGCTCTTCCAGCGCTTGAATCGCCGTGCTGTCTTTGCTGGGGCTTGGCGGAGCAGCCGACGTAGGTGCCCGGCTGGTGATCTCGATGAAGGAATGGGGATTGAATTATAGCCGAATCAGTTCATTGTGGCCGACTTCACGGCAAGCGCTAACCCAATCGGTGCACTCAAGGCGAACTCAGGGGTTGGCCAGTATCAGCCCGCCGACGATGAGCACGGTCAGCACGGCGTAGATGAAGCACGGCAGCGCATTGGATCGCATCAGGCGTCCTTCTTCGCCCGTCGTGCCGCAGGTCGCGCATGCGGCCACGATGTTGTTGACGCAAATCATGTTCCCCATGGCACCGCCCATGACCTGCATCGCGAGAATCAGCATCGCCGGCAGCCCCAAGCGCACGGCTGCCGTATATTGCAAAGCCGAGAACAGGGTGCATGACACGGTGTCGGAACCGGAGATGAAGGCCCCGATGATGCCGATGATGGGGGCGACGACAATGTAGGCGGTACCGAACAATCCCGTGAGCCCGTTCGCCATGACGATGATCATGCTGTCCAAGCCGCTGTTGTTGAATGCGGCGCCGGAGTTCTTGAAAAGCTGCACCATGGCGAAGCCGAACAGAAGCGCCAGTGCCGCGCCGCTGACCATTTTGAACGTTTCGCCCCATGCCGCCCTTACTTGGGCGCCTTTCATGTTATGCAGCGGAATGATGAGCAGAGCCACCATGATAAGTGGGAGAACGCCCGGGTTCCAGGCCCATTTGAAAGCGAAATCAACTGGCACGCCGAATATCTCCGGTATGCTGATGGCAAACGGCGCGGTGGTCACATTCAGCACCGCTTTGATTCCGAGCTGGGGAATGCGCGTGATAACCAGAACGAAGGCTATCAGCGCATAGGGCGCCCACGCTTTGACGGGAGACATCGCCGCTTCCTCGCGCTGTTCCTCTGCCACCGTTGTCTTGGACTTCCAATAGTCCAGCCATTGAGAACGCTCGGGAAATTCGAAGCGGTTCTTTGGGACGAGGATCTTTCTTCGAGCGGCCACCACGGTGACGATGAGGGCGACCAACGCACCGATGAGGGACGGGAACTCCGGTCCGAGGAACGTCGCGCAGATGATATACGGCACGCAGAAAGCCGCCGCAGACATCAGAATGTACGGGATGCATTCAAAGGCCGGCTTTATCGACTTCGCCTTGCCGAATGATTTGCACATCAAACACATCGCAATGAAAATGATGAAGGGGCAGATGATGGCGCTCGGAATAGCGACCGATTGCGTCAGACCCATCTTCCATGCCTCGGGGTCCGCGACGCCGGCATTTGCCAGCTCGCCGCTCACCAAGGTAAACGTTGTGTTGACCGGTGTGCCGACAGCGCCGAAGGCCACCGGCGTGCTGTTCAAGATGAGCGCGACCATCGCGGCGCAGAGCGGCGGGAAGCCGACGCTGATGAGCAACGGGCCGGCCAACGCGGCAGGCGTGCCGAATCCGGCGGCGCCTTCGATGAACGCGCCGAACATGAAGCCGATGATCACCATTTGAATGCGGGGATCGTCGCTGACGTTGGTGAACATCCGGTTGATGACGCGCATCGCGCCGGAGTGCTTCAGCGAATTCATGATGAGAATCGCCCCGAAGATGATGACGATCGTATCGAAGGAAGAGAGAAATCCCGTCACTGTTTGCGCGGCAACCGTCACGAGATCCATCTGCCAGATCGCGAAGCCGATCACTGCGGTGATGAGCCACGCCAACGGAAGGGCGATCTTTGCCGGCCAGTTGAAGCCGGCCATGACAATGACGGTCACGATGATGGGAATGAAAGCTATGACGGCAAGCATGTTGAGC
>CANQTB010000104.1 GCA_947626665.1 uncultured Eggerthellaceae bacterium | reverse complement strand
ATGATGTCGTTGATGGCCTTGCGAATGGTCTTCGGCTCGATGCCGTGCTCCTCGTTGTAGGCCATCTGCAGCTCGCGGCGGCGGTTCGTCTCGGAGATGGCGCGCTGCATCGATTCGGTCACCTTGTCGGCATACATGATCACCTGGCCGCTCACGTTGCGCGCCGCGCGACCGATGGTCTGGATGAGCGAGCGATGGTTGCGCAGAAACCCCTCTTTGTCGGCATCGAGGATGGCCACGAGGGAGACCTCGGGAAGATCGAGCCCCTCGCGCAAAAGGTTGATGCCCACCAGCACATCGAAGGCGCCGCGCCGCAGGTCGGAAAGGATTTCCACGCGTTCGAGCGTGGCGATGTCGGAATGCATGTAGCGGGCGCGAATTCCCAGATCCAGCAGGTGATCGGTCAGATCCTCCGCCATCTTCTTCGTGAGCGTGGTGATGAGCACGCGCTCGTCCTTTTCGGCACGCGCCCGCGCCTCGTCCACGATGTCGTCGATCTGCCCCGTGATGCCGCGCACGATGATCTCGGGATCGAGCAGGCCGGTCGGGCGTATGATCTGCTCCACCTGCGCGAGCGACACCTTTTCCTCATAGTCGCCCGGTGTCGCCGACACATAGATGAACTGCGGCACGCGCGCCTCGAACTCGTCGAAGCGAAGCGGCCGATTGTCAAGGCAGCTCGGCAGGCGGAAGCCGTGCTCCGCAAGCGTCACCTTGCGCGAGCGGTCGCCCTCGTGCATGCCGCGGATCTGCGGCACCGTGACGTGGCTCTCATCGATGATGCAGAGGAACTCCTCGGGGAAATAGTCGATGAGCGTGTAGGGCGGCTCGCCGGGAGCGCGTCCGTCGAGGTGGCGCGAATAGTTCTCGATGCCGGAGCAGAAGCCCATGGTCTCGAGCATCTCCAAATCGTAGCTCGTGCGCATCTCGAGCCGCTGCGCCTCAAGGAGCTTTCCCTCGTTCTTGAATTCGGCAAGGCGGCTGGCCAATTCCTCGCGGATCGTCCCGAGCGCCCGGTCCATCTTCGGCCGCGCGGTCACATAATGCGAGGCCGGCCAGATGGGAAGCGCCTCGTAATGGTTGATCACCTCGCCGGTCACGTGGTCGATCTCCGCAATCTCCTCAATCTCGTCCCCCCAGAAATCGATGCGGAGCGGATTGTCGGCATAGGGCGGGAAGACATCGAGCGCATCGCCGCGCACGCGAAACGTCCCGCGCGACAGCTCGTAATCGTTGCGATCGTATTGGATGTCGATGAGCTGATGGATAACGTCGTCGCGCTCGGCGGGCTTCTGCTTGTCGACGAACACTGCCATGCCGGCATAATCCGCCGGACTGCCGATGCCGTAGATGCAGCTCACCGAGGCCACCACGATCACATCGCGCCGCGAGAGCAGCGCCGAGGTGGCCGCGTGGCGCAGCTTCTCCACCTCCTCGTTGATGGAGGCATCCTTTTCGATGAAGGTATCAGAGGAGGGCACATAGGCCTCGGGTTGGTAGTAATCGTAGTAGGAAACGAAATAGACGACGGCGTTATCGGGAAAGAATTCTTTCAGCTCGGCGGCGAGCTGGGCGGCGAGCGTTTTGTTCGGGGCCATGACGAGCGTCGGCTTCTGCACGCGCTCGATCGTTTTCGCCATCGTGAAGGTTTTGCCCGAACCGGTGACGCCAAGCAGCGTTTGGTAGCGCAGCCCCCGCTCCACGCCTCGCGCGAGCGCCTCGACGGCCTGGGGCTGATCGCCTGCCATCTCGTAGGGGGCGACCACCTTGAAGGGCGTGGTCGCAAGTCTGATGGAGGGCAGCTTGCCCTCCATTTTCACACCCTCAATGTTTCGCAGATGGCTCGACATCTTCGTTTATGGTCTGCTTGTAACCTTCCCACCAATTGATGACCTTTTGGTAAAGCTCTTCCTTGGTGCCGTTGTTTTCAAAGACAACGTCGCAGGACTCAATGCGATCGGCATCGCTGATCTGGCGCGAAATACGGTTGCGCACATCCTGTTCGTCGAAGCCGGAGGCCACCGCACGTGCCACACGCACATCAAGCGGCGCGATGACAGCGATCACAACGTCAGCCGCATAGGCAAGCGACGTCATACGATCCTTGAAGACGGAATATTCAACGACCACCGCATCGCATCCCTGCTTCTCAAGCTCAGAGATCATATCGAGATAGGTTTCCTCGATGCGCGGCATCGTGGCGCGATTGAGCTTCCGCGTCTCTGCCGGCGAAACAAATGCCTTGTTCGCAAGCGCGCTGCGGTTGATCTCCCCTTCCTCATCGAGAATATCCTCGCCGAAGACATCAACCAGATCTTCCTTCACGATATCCCAACGCAGAACATCATGCCCTACTTTGTCCAGATCGATATAGGGAAGCCCCTGATCCACGAGGGCCTTTCGCGCAGTCGACTTACCTGCCCCCATACCTCCGACGATGAAGATCTTTTTCATGCCGTCCTCCTGCCTCCTTTAAACTTCCCCATCATACAACAAGGGCCAGCACTTGGCTGACCCTTGTTATGTACGAACGGGAGAATGTGCGATTTATTCGGCGGCGTTCTCCTCGGCAGGAGCCTCTTCGGCTGCCGGCGCATCCGCTGCAGCCTCTGCCGGAGCTGCCGCAGCCGGCGCGCCCGCTGCGGCCTCAGCGCCCTCAGTGCTTTCGGCCTGCTCCTCGGCGGCTTTCTTGCGCTTCGCCGGACGCTCTTCGCGCGGAACGGATTCGTCCACCTCGATCTCGAATCCAAGCTCCTCGGCCGCGGCCTTCATTGAAAGCGAGATGCGGCGACGGTCGGAATTGATTTCCATAACCTTCACCTTCACCCCGTCGCCCGTATGAACAACTTGGTTCGGCGTTTCGATATGCTTGCCAGCCATCTCGGAGATATGGACGAGGCCTTCCACGTTGTTGCCAAGCTCGATGAACGCGCCAAACGGAACGATCTTGGTGACCGTGCCATCGACGATGGTGCCAACAGGATAGGATTCGACGAGCTTCACCCACGGATCCTCGGTGGTCTGCTTGAGGCCGAGCGAGATGCGCTCACGCTGCAAGTCGACGTCGAGCACTTCCACCTCTACCTCGTCGCCCACCTTGACAACCTCGGAGGGATGGTTCACGTGGTTCCACGAAAGCTCGGAGATATGAACAAGACCGTCGATGCCGCCGAGATCGACGAAGGCGCCGAAGTCGACGATCGAGGAGACGGTGCCCTTGAGGCGCATGCCCTTCGAGAGCTTCGAGAGGATCTCGGCGCGCTCGTTCTTACGGCCTTCCTCAAGCAACACGCGGCGCGAAAGCACGACGTTGTTGCGATTGCGGTCCATCTCGATGACGCGGGCCTCGATCTCGGTGCCGAGGTACATGTCGAGATCTTTCACGCGGCGCAGATCAACGAGCGATGCCGGCAAAAATCCACGAAGCCCGATGTCGAGGATCAGGCCGCCCTTAACGACCTCGATGACCTCCCCGGTGACCACTTCGCCATTCTTGAATTTCTCTTCCACGCGATTCCAAGCGCGCTCGTATTCCGCACGCTTACGAGAAAGGATGAGGCGTCCGTCTTTGTCTTCCTTTTGAAGGACGAGCGCTTCAATCTTTTCGCCCAGTTCGACGACGTCAGCAGGATCGGCGTCTTTGCGAATCGTGAGCTCGCGTACCGGTATAACGCCTTCGCTCTTGAAGCCAATGTCGACGAGCACCTCATCGTGCTCGATCTTGACGACTACGCCGTCGACAAGGTCGCCCTCATCGAACTCAGTCAGCGTGCCGTCGATCATCTGATTCATCTGATCGTCGGAAATGTCAGTGAAGTCGATGACGGACGTGTTCTTGATTTCGGTCAAGATGGACCCCTTTCAAACTCGCATCGGGGACCCTTCGCCATGAATTAATTGCTACCTGCTCCGTTTGCCTGCTGGGCTTAACTTACTCGTAAAACAACAAAACATGTCTCGGGGGCCAATAGTTTCCTGCCTACATTTTATAAGCGCCACAAGTATAGCATTTGAAAATTGAGCGCAAGAGAAAAACACCGATAAGGCAGCGAATGCGCTCCGAATGCGACCCCGTGTGACCGCCCGTGCGGATGCGCGTGTGATTCTCAATGGTGAAAGCGAAGGGGCGCAGCAGCACGCCACGCCCCTTCCATACGAAGTCTCTGCTCTTGAATGCGCGTTGCGCAAGGCAGCCTTTTACGCGGCCAAGATCGCCAGTCCGGCATCGGCCGCGGCTTCAGCCTTATCAAGCGTATCGTTGGCGAGCGCACGGTTGTGAACACCCTCGCTGTTCTCCACCATCACGAAGTCCCAATAGAATTGCGCCTCACGATGCAGCTTCTGCAGCTCGGCAAGCTGTTCGGCGGTGATTGTCGCATCCGGGTTCAAAGCGCTCTCGCCATCGGTGACGGTCACTTGCTCGCCGATACCATTGATGAGATCTTCGATCTTCTCGCTGATAGCAACCACGCGCGCCTCGGATTCATCCTGCCAGCCCGTGACTTCCTTCACCACATCGGTATGGCAACCGGAAGCGTTGCAGTTCTCGGTGACGAGGGTCTCGTTCTCAAGCGGGCTCTGCCAATAATGCGAGGTGTAGGTTTTCCCTGTTTCGGTCCGCACCTCGGGCATATGGCAATCCGCGCAGTTGTAGCCATTGGTCGCGGCCATGATGCTCTGGCCGGATTCGCTCTTGCCGTAGACGGTTTCAAACTCGGGATGCTGCACCTTGATCATCGCGGCACCGGATACCGGATGCACCCAATCCTTGAATCCCAGATCATCGTAATACGCAAGGATGGCGTCGGGCGTCATGGCGGCCAAGCCGCTATACGGATTCGTCGTCACCTTCGTTTCGGGATTGAAGTAGTACTCGTTGTGGCACTGTCCGCAAACCTTCGCCTGCGCCGGAATGCTTCCCGCATCGGAACCCATGGAGTCGTACCAGAATTGGTTCATGGGCTTCAAGGTCTGCACATTGTTCTCATGGCAGTTGTAGCAGCTGATCGGCTCGGTGTAGTTGTCGATCATGTCGTTGAACTTCTCGGCATACACCCCATCGCCTTCCGAGTTCACTTGGGCGGTGAACTGCGGCGTTTTGCAGGTGATGCAGTTTGCCAGCTGCTCCTTCTCGATGGTGCGAAGCGTGTTCTTCACGCTGTCGAGCGTGTAAAGATGGCTTGCAGCCTCGTCGTAATCGAGCGAGAACGCATAGCCCTTATACATCGTGTTCAACGCTGGGTAGAGCTCCAGATAGTCATGCTTGCCCGAATCGGGCGAGTTATCGCTGTTCTGCATGTAGGTCTCATATTCTTCAGGCCAGGCGGCGGCCCATGAATCGGCAAGAACGACGCCGTATTCATCGGCAGCAGGAGTAGCCTTCGAGGCCGATTGCTGCGAACATGCTGCCATGCCGAAAACGATTGCCAGCGCGAAAACCGATGCGGCTGCAAGCACGATCTTTTTGTTCTTGAACATACCTCTCCTCCTTTCTTCTACCACACACGTAACATACGTTTCCGACGCCCCGCAAGCATAGTGACACTTTGCATTTTTTCGAAGGTGACAGCACGCATCGGGACGTATCATGGCGTTCTTTCACGATGTGCATGCGATAAGATTGTGTGTGACCTACGAATGAAGGGAACGGCGTGCGGTGATGCGATTGATGTCACGTACGGCCTCCCTGCCGCACGTACATGAGGCTGCCGATGATCATGCTCAATCAGCGGTCGAAAACGCCGCTTTACGAACAGCTTTACGAACAGTTCCGCACCGGGATTCTTGAGGGTACCTATCCCACGGCGTCGCGCCTGCCTTCCATCCGCGCCCTTGCGGAAAGCCTTCATTGCTCGCGGAACACCGTTGAAGCGGCCTATCGACTGCTCGCCCAAGAAGGTTTCATCGAAAGCCGCCCGGGATCGGGCTTCATCGTGATGCCGCTTCCGCTTGAGCCGCAATTCGAAGGGGCAGGGGCAGCTCGTAGTGTTGGCGGCGCGGCAACTGGCGACGACAGGGCTGGCAATTATGACGGAGGCGAGGTTGGCAGGGCTGGCAGCACAAGCGGAGCGGAGAACGCAGCCGATGCGAACACGGTCGCTTACGCTGGTGCAAAACAAGCATCCGCTCATGCGGCGGGGCCGTCGAGCCTCGTGCAACCTCGTTACGATTTCACCTATGGAAACCTCGAACCCGGCACCTTCCCCTCGTTGGAATGGAAAGCGCTCACCGACGACATCCTTTTGAGCATCGACGCCACCAAGGCAGACGCCTACACCGACAGCTCCGGCGAAGAGGCGCTCCGACGCGAGATCGCTCGCATTCTCTCGCAATCGCGCAACGTGAAGGCGCGCCCCGAGCAGATCATCATTCAAGGCGGAACGCAGGTGAGCCTGCAAAACCTTCTCGGCCTCTTCAATCCGCAAACCGACATCGTGGGCATGGAGGACCCTGGCTACGACGGCGCACGCTCGGTGTTCGAGCGCTCGCATTTCACCGTGTGTCCCATTCCCGCCTATCCTTACGATCTCGAGCGCTACTATTCCGACGTTAAGCGAAGCGGCGCGCGCCTCATCTATCTTACGCCTTCCAACCAATTCCCCTTGGGATACGTGCTGCCGGAGGAGGCCCGTTACCGGTTGATCGAATGGGCCGCGGAAAACGACGCCTACCTGATTGAGGACGATTACTGCTCCGAGTTTAACTATCGTGAGCGCCCTCTCGCGTCCATGCAGTCGCTCGACAATGAGGGGCGCGTCATCTACATGGGAACGTTTTCGAAGTCGCTCTCGCCCGCACTTCG
>CANQTB010000103.1 GCA_947626665.1 uncultured Eggerthellaceae bacterium | reverse complement strand
GGCCGAGCACGAAGATGATGACGATGGCGGTGCCCGTCGTGCGAAGCGTCACCCAGAGCGGCGAGAGATCGATGCCGGCGAGGAACTCGCCCAAAGCGGCAAGGCCGGTCGCAGCGGGGACCACGGCCACCTCATCGGGCGGCGCGATGCGGAGAAAGTCCACATGGGAGGGCAGTTTCTCAGGGTCGGAGCAGGTCACGTAGTAGTTTTCTGGTGCGGCCTCGACCGCGAACCCGTAGGTCGCGCCGTCGAGCTCGTAGGTGGCATCGCTCGTGAACACCCATGAGTCTTGGTCGCTGAACACGATGCCGCCGTTCAAGGCCACACCGTCGAGCGCGATGAAATACCGCTTGAGGTCGTTGAGCGAGGTGGGGTCTTCCACATCGCAATATTGGTGGGCTTCGGGCGGCACATAGACCAGCACGGTACTGCCCGCCGCGACGGCGACGGCGTAGTCCGGCGAGGTTCCCTGATAGTAGGTGTAGCCCCAATACACGCCGCCGATCTCGCGGTCGCTGCCCTTTTGGGCGCGCTTGAAATCGTTCGCAGCGAAGGTGGCGCCCTCGATGAGGGCGGAGGAGCCCTCGCCCGACACGATCACGCCGTCATTGGCGGTAGTTTCGCCGACCACGGCAGCGCCATCGGCGGTAGTTTCGCCGACCACGGCAGCGTCATCGCCGGTTTCACCAGCTGCAGCCCCCGATGCCGCGCCCGTCGCGTTCGGGGCAGCGTTCCCCTCGTCCGTGGCGGCTTGCGCGGCCCAAGCGCTCGCGGGAAGCCCGAGCGCCAGCAGCACGGCAAGCAGCGCGGCAAGCAGCACCGCGAACAAGGGGCGCATCAAAAAGCGGCGGTAGGTCGGGCGGGGCTGGAAGAGCATCGCAAGCGCTTAGGCGGCCATCTCGAATCCCCACTTCTGCCAGATCTCGAGCGCGCGCGAGTCGGTGGCGCAGAACTCGAGGAAGGCAGCGGTCTCTTCGGGATGCTGGGAATCGGTGCAGATGGCAGCCGGATAGACAATGGGCTTATGGGTATCTTCGGAGATGACCGAGACGATGGACACATTGCCGAAGCGATAGACGTCCGAGCTGTAGACGATGGCCACGTCCACATCGCCGGAGTTCGCATAGTTGCACACGTTGCCCACTGACGAGCCCTCGGTCACCTTGCCCGCGAGCGGCGTGCCGTCGAAAGTGCCATCGGTACCCGCGCAGGCGGGGCCGACGGTGCCATCGGCGCTGATCCAGCAGGGCGGCGTCGTGGTGGTCAGCGATTGCTTCGCGTAGTTGCCCGCCGGCACGTTCGCATCGCCGACGGCGAGCGTGTAGGAGCCGGTGGCCAAATCTTCAAGCGTGAATCCCTCGGCTGGGACGGAGGGGTTGTCCTTGCCGGTGACGATGACGAGGTCGTTCGTGAAGAGGCTCTCAACAGTCGCCTCATCCACGGTGCCGTTGTCCACCGCGGTGTTCATCGTGCCCGTCGATGCGGTGATGAGCAGGTCGGCATAAGAGCCCGCGGAAAGCATCTCGTTGAGCGTTCCCGAACCCTCATACTGAGTGTCGGCGAAGGTGATGTTCGGGTTCTCCGCGGTGTAAAGCTCCTGAACCTCCTCCATGGCCTTCGAGAGCGAATTGGCGGCGAACACCTGCAGCTCGACGGCCTCGCCCGCGCCCTCTTCCGCATCGCCCGCCGTATTGGCATTGGCGCTGTTCTCGACCGGTGCGCTGCAGCCCCAGCAGAGCACCATCGCGAAGGCCATGGCGAGCGCCAAGCCCGCGACCATCAGACGATGAAACGGCCTCGTGGGCGCTTTTGAGCATGTCTCCGCATTTCTCTTCATCGGTAGCTCCCCTCTGGTATTATACTTAATTGTGTATAATCTGATTTGTGAATAATAGCATTAATGGAGCGTTTTCCTCGCGACTTTCGCAGAAATTTTCGCCCTGCGCCCTCTGAGAGCCGCAAACTGCAGAACCCAAACTCCAGAACCGCGCACGAAAGGCGAATGGGTATAATGGGAAAACCGAAATGAGCCGAGGAGGCTCCCTCTCCTCATCTCAGTGCGAAAGAACGAAGCGAAAGGGCAATCATGGCAGAACTCGTTGCATTGGAAGAGGCGCAGAACCTTGTGCTTTCCCACATCAGGCCCCTCGAGACGGAAACAGTGCCGATACTCGATTCGGTGGGGCGCATCGCTGCCGCCGATCTGATAAGCGACATCGACGTCATGCCCTTCGCCCATGCGGCCATGGATGGCTTCGCCCTGCGTGCCGCCCAGATCGCCGATGCCTCTGCCGAAAGCCCCGTCGCCTTGAAGGTCATCGCGGAGGTCGCTGCGGGCGATGCCTTCACCGCAACCTTCGGCGATGACGAGTGCGTGCGTATCATGACGGGCGCTCCCCTGCCCCCCGATGCCGATGCGGTCATCCAGTATGAGATCGTCAGCGTGGTGTCGGGCGATGGGCTGCCCGGAAGCACGGTCGCCTTCACCGCTCCCACCAAGCTGCGCAACAACGTGCGCGAGGCAGGCGAGGAGGCCCATGAGGGCGAGGTGATCGTGCGAAGCGGCGAGCTCATCGGCACAGCCGGCGTCGGCTTCCTCGCGAGCTGCGGCGTGAGGGAAGTGCCCGTCTACCGAAGGCCGCGCGTGGCAATCATCGCCATCGGCAGCGAGCTGGTGCCGGCAGACGAGAGGCCGCCCTTCGGCAAGATCCGCAACTCCAACAGCTACACTTTGGCCGCCTGCACCCAAGCGGCGGGCGGCATCCCCACGATCCTGCCCATCGTCTCCGATTCCCTCGAAGATCTCACCGCCGAGATCAAGCGGGCCGTCGAGAGCTACGATTTCGTCGTCACCTCGGGCGGCGCTTCGAACGGCGACTTCGACTTCATCAAGCCGGCGGTGGAACAGCTCGGCGATCTGCTCCTCACCTCGGTCAACATGCGCCCGGGCAAGGCACAGACCTTCGGACTTGTGTCGGGCGTGCCGGTGTTCGGCCTTCCCGGCAATCCAGCCGCCGCGTTCTGCGGCTTCGAGCTCATCATCCGTCCGGCCCTGCGCAAGATGCAGGGGATGACGGCCCTTCATCGCTCAACGATACGCGCCCGCCTCACCGACGCGGTGAGGAAGAAGGACCCACGGCGCATCTACCTGCGCTCCACGTTCTCCAAGACCTCCGATGGCGCATACGTCGTCACGCCGGCAAAGAACCAGAGCTCGGGGTCGTTCGGGGTCATCCAGCGCAGCAACTGCCTCGCCATCTTGCCCGAAGGCTCGGGTTCTTGCGAGGCGGGCGACGAGGTTTCCTGCATCTTGCTGGACGTGCCCGAAGAAGTGGTGCTTTAGGCTTAAACCACGAGCAGCGCACCGAAGGCATAAAAAGCACCAGAAACACAAGAAACATCAGAAGAGAACGGGGTTTCCTATGAGTGAGAGAAAAGCCGTGTGCCCGAGTTTCGCGATCATCACCTGCTCCGACACGCGCGATCTTGCTAGCGATGAGGCAGGGCAGGCCCTTGAGGCCCTTATCGCCGCCGAGGGCTGGGAGTGCAAGAGCCATGTCCTCGTGAAAGACGACCGCGCCTCGATCGCCGAGGCCATCGTCGCCGCGGCAGACGACATCAAAGCCGACGTGGTGCTCACCTGCGGCGGCAGCGGACTCTCGTTGCGCGATGTGACCCCCGAGGCCACCCAAGACGTCTGCGAGCGCAACGTGCCCGGCATCGCCGAGGCCATGCGCGCCCACAGCCTGCAAATCACGCCGTTCGCCATGCTCTCACGAGCGCTCTGCATGCAGCGCGGGCGCACGCTCGTCATCAACCTGCCAGGCTCGACGAAAGCGGCAAAGGAGAATTGGGAGGGCATCGTCTCCGCCCTGCCCCACGCCGTCTCGATGATGGCGGGCGCGGGTCATTAGGCGCCTTCTTCAACGAAGGCATTCAACCAGCAGCCTCACCTGCCCCGGGCAAAGGAGCAAGCTTGCGGTCTTACTCCCTCCGGTTGCCATCTGTGGTTGTCGGCAGGGCCTCGATCTGAGCGATGATGGGATCGAGGGCGCCTTTTACATCATATTCTTCTACCTTGCCCTCGTCGCACAGGCGCGCAAAGCTCGGATCAAGGGGGAGCGTCGCAACGCTCGGGATCCCATATTGCTCGGCCACGGCCGCACCATGGGACCCTCCGAAGATATGATGGATCTTGCCGCACTCGTCGCATTTGAAATAGGCCATGTTCTCGACCAAGCCGATGACCGGCACCTCCATGGAGTGTGCCAGGTTAACGGCCTTCCCCACGATCATGGTGACAAGTTCTTGGGGGGCGGACACGGTAACGATGCCATCCACCGGCAGGAATTGGAACACCGTGAGGAACACATCGGAAGTTCCCGGAGGCATGTCGACGAACAGATAGTCCACCTCGCCCCAATTCACCTCGGACCAGAACTGCCGCAAGGCGTTCGTGACCACCGGTCCGCGCCACGCCACGGGCAGATCGGCCTTGGGAAGCAAGAGGTTGATCGACATCACAGGGATGCCGCTCTCGGTCTTGATGGGATTGACGCCATCGGCATCAGCGGTCAGGTGGCCGGTCACGCCGAAGGTCTTGGGGATGGAGGGGCCGGTCACATCGGCGTCTAAGATGGCGACACGATGGCCCTTCTTGTGAAGCTCGCTCGCCAGCAAGCTGGTCACGAGCGACTTGCCGACGCCGCCCTTGCCGGACACGACGCCGATGACGTGCTTGATGGAGCTTCGGCTGTTTGTCGCCCATTTGCTGGGACCTTGGTCGGCGGTGCGGTCGCCGCAACCGGACACGCCGCAACTTGAGCACTCGTGGCTGCAATCCTCTGCCATGTTTCCCCCTCGTCTCGCTTGTGGATGGATCTTCCATCCAAGCTGTTATCTCTTAAACTTTCAGCTCCTCGGCCTTTATCATTATGTGACATGAGGGGTGTCCCTTTGTCACACCTTTGTCACACCTCGGCCTTCAGGCCCTCGCCGAACTCCACCTCGAGGCGTTCGCTTTCCTCGGCGAGGCGTTCGGCGAGATATGCCTCCGCGCTGTCGACGTTGGTCGAGCACTCAAGGAGCATCTCAATCGTAATGCTGTCCAGATAGGCGTCGAAGCTTTCCATGATAAGATCGTACACCTGGCGCAGGTTGCTCACGAGCGACGCATCGCGACGATCCTCACGGCGTTCGAGCGTGGACGCCTTCACATCGCTGTCGATCGCCTCGATGACCTGCAGGAGCGTGATGTCTTGCGGCGGCCTCGCCAAGAAATAGCCGCCGTGCTTTCCCGCCTTCGCATCGATGATGCCGGCATTGCGCAGCAGCTGCGCGAGCTGGATGAAGTAATCGCGCGGAATAGACATCTCCTCGGCGATGTCCTTCGATGAGCACATCGTGTTCTCGCGCGCCAGATAGAGCACCGCGCGCAGACCATAATCGGTCGAAGCTTTAATCAGCATAGACGTGCTCCTTCCCTCGCGATGATAAGCAAGGGCGCGCGATCGTCAGCAACCACTTCAAACGGTCTGGCTGCCGATCAAACGCGCGCCTTCCATTCGCACTTACGAAGCTGCCGAGGTTTTCCTCTCACCCATCTTACGCAGGACAAGCACCCCGACGATGATCAGCACGACGCCCAGCGCAAGCGAGATCCACGGATTCTTCGTGAAGCCCGCGATAATGTATCCGACAAAGCACACGACCATGACGAGCGTTGCATAGGGAATCTGCGTTGCCACGTGGCGCAGGTGGTTGCATTGGGCGCCGGCGGACGAGAGGATCGTCGTATCGGAGATCGGCGAGATATGGTCGCCGTAGACGGCACCGGCAAGCGCCGAGCCAACTGCCACGAGGAAGAGCGGATCCTCGGATTCGAACACGCCGACGATGATCGGCAAGATGAGCGCGATCGTGCCCCATGAGGTGCCCATGGCAAAGCCGATGAACGCCGCCACGAGGAAGATGATCGCGGGAAGCAGATCCAGCCCCACGCCGAGTCCGTTCAAGAAGCCGGAGACGAATTCGCCCGTGCCGAGCAGATAGCGGCACGTGCCGCCGAGGCTCCATGCCAGCACGAGGATCATGATCGCGCCCACCATCGAGCGCACGCCCTCCGACATCGCCTCAACGAACTTGTTCAGCCCCATGAGCTTGCGTGGCAAAAACATGATGCCGGTGCAGCACAGGCCAACGCAGGCACCGATGCAGAGGCCCGTCACCGGGTCTTCGCCGACGGCCGTGGCGAAATCGACGCCCGAGAAGAAGCCGCCCACAAACAGCATGCCGAGGATCGAGAAGACGATCAGCACGATGATCGGCACGATGAGGTCGTATACCTTGCCCTTCTCAGAAATACCGAGGCCCTTGTATTCCTCGATGGCAGGAGCGGCAAGCTCTTCGAAATCGGAATGCTCGGTGACGACCGAGGGAAGCTTTGTGGCGTCTTCCACCTCTTCGAATTCGACGTCATCGTCGATCCGTGCACGAGAGACCGCCTCAAGCGCCGAGCCCTTTGGGGGAACGCGCTTGCTCGCATCCTCTTCCGCCGTACGCATGGAACCGAAGTCCTTGCCCGCGATGATCATGAAGAACACGAAGAAGATCGTCAGCAGCGCATAGAAGTTATACGGGATGGAGGCGACAAAGGTGTTAAAGCCGCCTTCGCCCATGTAGCCGCCGACGGCGACTGCCCACGATGACACGGGCGCGATGATGCAAACCGGAGCCGCCGTTGAGTCGATGATCCAAGCGAGTTTCTCGTGGGACACGCGGAAGCGATCGGTTACGGGCCGCATCACGGCGCCAACCGTGAGGCAGTTGAAGTAGTCGTCGACGAAGATGATGATGCCGAGCAC
>CANQTB010000102.1 GCA_947626665.1 uncultured Eggerthellaceae bacterium | reverse complement strand
CGATGAGGGCAAAGATCGTCTGGTTGCCGAAGTGGTCCTCGATGTCCGCCTCATAGACGCGCGCGCCGTATATCTCTGCAGCGAAGGCGTTCGCGATGCCGGCGACGTGGATGTTTTCCGCCGCGAGCTTGGCGCTCTCCGCCGTGGAGGACGTGGTGAGCGCGGTGCGACCTGGCAGCTCCTCGTTGATGTAGCGACGGCATTGCGCAAGCCCCTGCCCGTGGGAGGCGATCGTCGTGATGTCCGCAAGCCGCGCCTCGGGGTTCGTGACAAGGCAATGGTGGATGTCGATCACCTGCTCGGCAAGGATGACCGCCGAGCTACGAAAGGCGAAGTTGTCGAGCGTCGCGGTGACCGGCCCCTCGAGGGCGTTTTCCTTCGCGACCACACCGTAGGCGCACCGGCCGCGATCCACGTAGTCGAACACCTCATCAAACGAGGAGCATTCGAGGTATTCTGGATCCCCCATACCCAAGCGGTCGGAGAAGGCGCGTGCCGCCTCGTCCGAATAGGTGCCGATCGGGCCTAAGAATGCGATGGTGTTCTCTATGCTCATGTGGTCTTCCCGCCTTCCCTCGTCTTCGGATGGTAGATGAACCAGTAGGCAACGCCGACGAACAGCGCGCCGCCGACGATATTTCCCAACGTGGCAGCGGAAAGATTATAGAAGATGCCACCGAAATTCAAAAGATCGGCTCCCGCCACCTCGGCGCCGAAGCCGAGTGAGTGCATGATGCAGCCCATGGGCAGGAAGAACATGTTGGCGACGCAGTGCTCGAAGCCGCAGGCGACGAATGCCGAAATGGGAAGGATGATGCCGAGGACCTTGTCGGCGATTGTCCGTGCCGCGAAGCCGATCCATACCGCAAGGCAGACGAGCACATTGCAAAGGATTCCCTTGAAGAAAAGCGCCATCCATTCGGGCGTCACCTTCGAGGCGGCGACGCTCACCATCGCCTCGCCGACCCCGCCGCCCGCCATGGCGGCCTCGTTCGTCCCCCAAACGATGAGCACAATGACGAGCGCGCCGGCGAGGTTGCCGAGCCACACGACGAGCCAGTTTTTCAGCATCCCCGACCAAGCGATGCGATTCGAGAGCTTCCCACAGACCATGAGGCAGTTTCCGGTGAAGAGCTCGGCGCCGCAGCATAGGACAAGAACCAATCCCGTGCAGAACACGAGGCCGCCGACGAGCCGCTGGGCGCCGAATGGCATGCTCGCATCACCGAGAAAGACGAGGAAATAGTTCGCGCCGAACGCGATGAAAGCGCCTGCGAGCATCGCCGAGACAAAGCAGCGCGCCGTTGCCATCTGCGTCTTCGTGACAGCGATATCCTCGGCCTTCTTCTCCGTGTGGGCGGGTGAGAGATGGTCGGGCTTGAGCGCCTCAAGGTGCCGCTCGCTTGGCTGGTTTGGCTGGCTTTGCTGACTTGGCTGGTTCACTTGGTTTGGCTGGTCTTCCTGCGCCATGAAACCCCTTTCCGGAATAATGCTCCTTCAATGAATTTTCTGCTTCTCGCCATGTTCTCACATCTTTACGGGCCGAGAAGCGCAAGCGGAGCAATACCCTGCCGGCGGAAAGCTCCGTTCGGGGAAGTAAGTCGTGTGCATGCCCATTTATAGGGAAATTCTATACACGATGAGAGGGTTTTGGACTGCACGTTTAGAGGAAATTGACTGGTCAAACTTCAGCAATTGTGCAACTCAGGCTTCGTAATGCGACCTTCGATCTCACGCCGTTCGACAATCAATAGCGAACCCTGCTCAGCGAGCTTTCAGAAAAGCTCCGCGTTGCCGCATGCCAATAAACGCTCGTTAAGGGGCACAAGTTGATGAAAATTGCAAAAAGTGCCCGTTAACGAGAGCCAAGTGCGGCAAATTCGCCCGTTCGGGAAGATGTGGCGTCGAAGGAACATCAACCGCGCAAGTAACCTAAGATCATGCGGATGGCGAATGGTCGAGGACACGCTCGAGGTCTGCCGACTTCACGTTCTTTGATGTCCATTATCATCGAAAGAGTAGAGAGCGCTCGCAGCCATTGCTCAAGCTCAGCAAAAACACAAGGAAAGACCCTTCATGCAGAACAGCTGGAAGGGTCTTTCCGAATCTAAAGAATTTTAGGTCAATTCGATAGTATGCCTTTCAAGGCAACTGCGCCGAATCTGCTAGTGGAAAACGCCGCCAAGCGGAGACCCCGCCCCGTATTTCTCAAAATAGTCGTCCCACTTCACCGGATTGGTTGGCTCTAGCGTGCCCTTCACGGCATGTAATGCAGCAATACGTCCCGAGTTCATGCATGAACCATTTGACATCCCCGTCACATAGGTCGACCAATCAACCGCACCGCAAAGATCGCCCGCACCAAAACCGACCGCGTAAAGCCCGGGTATCGGCTGATTGTTGTCATCGACAACCTGATAGTTTCCGTCAACGGCTATACCACCACATATAGCGGTTATTCGAATGTGTTTATGGATACCATAGAATGGAGCCTCAGAAATCGGTGCGAGATATTTTGCCTCCTTGCCGAAATCGGTATCAACGCCGCTCTCGACTAACTCGTTATAACGCTCAACGCTCTTTTTCAGATTGTCGGCAGGAATTCCCAGCTCTTCAGCCAACTCGTCAAGAGTGTCACAACGGTGTGTGTCGATAAGCGACGGAATGACATTTTTCGGCTCATCCAATAGGCCAGGAATAAAGTTCTCGATCTCTTCCTTGCTTGTGGGTCTACCGCCCCAAGCAGTAACTTGGTCAACATAATTGCTATCAAATATCTGGCAAAAGTTGCCTGGAGACTCATGAAAACGTATTTCGGCGTTCCAGTGATCCATGGCAATTTGCTCGTTCATAAAACGTTCACCGTTTTCGTCGACTGCCAAAAACGGTTCGTCGGTCATCGGCCCCGAATCAATGTCATGCATTTGGCGAGAATGATTCACGGGAACTAAGTGCCCCCCGACAAGCATAGACATAAGGATTCCATCGCCTGTCTTATTTGTTTGCTTACGCTCAAATCCTGCGAGATCCGGAGAAAACTTTTCAACCATAGACGTATTGTTCTGATAATCGCCTGTCGCAAGTATCACTGCTTTGTTCGCATTGAATTTAATGTAGCCTTCCTTTGATTTTCCGACGACACCAGTAACAGCGCCAGATTCATCGGCTATAAGCTGCACTCCCGGGGTGCTATAAAACATCTCTACACCCTGCTGTTGAGCATAGTCCGCCAACTTGAGTATCATGTTTCCATTGTTCTCGGGCTTTGGGCCAAAACGATTGGTTATCTTTAGAATCTTGCTATCGTCGTTTTCGTACGTGACTTCTTCAGAGGCAGCAAGATACGGTGGATAGCCGGCAGCAGTCGTACGCTCATTCATCCAGAGTATCGTCTCGCCCGAATGATTAACCCATGTATCGAGGAGGTCATGGTTCAAGCGCCATGAGCATTTTTCTCGATAAGCCTGTTTAAACTGTTGAAGACCAAGCTCCGTACTTGCGTCCAGCACGATGCCAGTTGAAGAACCGCCTTGGGAAATTGCCTTATCTTCTTTTTGCAAGCAAGCTACTGATGCACCTTCCTCAAGAGCAGTCAACGCCGCGGGGACTCCTGATGTACCAGCACCGACAACGACAATATCGTAAGTCTTCTCATCGGCAAAATCCGTTATAGGATCAATCTCAACGACTGAGTTTTTAAAATCATCGGCATCTGTCATGCCTGGGTACTCAACTCCCGCGGAACTTTGAGGTGAAGCTCCTGTGCTGCTTGAAGGCGCGCACCCAACAACGGAAAGAGCAGCTGCTCCTACGCCCGTTATAGCTACTCCTTTGAGAAAAGAGCGCCTATCCATGCCTTTTTGTTCTTTCATATCGTCCTCCTATGCGCCTGACCTGTGTCTTGCATTTCGCGCGACACATATCCTTTCTGCGCGAAATGCAAATCTGGATTACTGGGGTTCTATACGAAATATTTTTGATAAATCCCCTTGGTGGGAATGGTCTAATAGAGCGAAAGAAAAATCTTCATGAGGAATGAGGCAAATCAGCAACTCTCCCATAAATTATGGTATGGCTAATATGCTTCGCCCACTCTAAAATGAAAATATCAAAAGAAGGGGTTCTTTGAATAATCTGCTTCATAGCTTTACGAGCTGCAAGCTTTCTGCACGCGAAATCGTTTGCTTTACAATCGGCGCGTCTATGTTGCTTCTCTTTCTAAGACGCTCATTCTATGGTGTAATTCTTTTAACTACTTCTGATCCTCTGTTGAATTTCAGCCTCTTTCTTTTAACGGCTGCTCTCATGTCCGGAGGATTGCTCATACTACGGGCAAAAATCATCCTGACGATTGATAAACACCCCACGTTTTTCATCTTTATCAGCACTCTTATCACACTCAGCTTGCTTGCGCTTAGCGTAAACGAAAAGATGGGCGCACCCCTTTATGCAAGCTGGGTCTCCTCGTTCTCTTATGGGTTGGCTTTTCCTCTACTGACTATTTTGTGGGGGCAGTCGTTCCTTTGGTTTGTTGCCAAAGATCGTCTATGGACTCTTTGCAGCATCATCCTCGCGTTTATTATCGGGTTTATCATATCTACTATCACGGTTCCTCTTGGCAGCAATGCTATCTTTCTTTTTGCGTTCTTCCCCCTTTTTTCGACGCTTTGCTGGAGATGCTGCTACCGAAAAGGACCACTTCCCAGCAGCAAATTAGTAAGACTAAAGCAGCTTCCCTTCTATTGTGTTTTTCCTGGTATCTGTCTTTTGCTTATGAGCTTTCTCCGTGGACTCTATTACACCGGATCTATAAGCTATAGACCAGGTTGGGATGTCCTTGTCCCCCATAGTCTCAGCATACTGATGGGGCTAATCATGCTTATCCTGCTATTGTTCCATACGGAGATTCGCAGCGCTCTTAACTATTCAGTTATCTTATTCGCCCTTTTGCTTTTAGCCGGACTCTTATTAGGCACTTACGGACACATAGAGGCACTTAGTTTACAGTTGACCATTGTCGGAAAGAGCTGTTTCGAGTTGTTGCTCATAATTATCCTTGTAGACAGTGCACGCGATCTCCGAATTTCTTCCCCGGTCCTTTTTGTTCCCTCCTTTTTGACTTTTGAACTCCTGTCTTTGTGGGTAAGTTATTATGGAGTTCCTGCTCTTGTCAAAGTGCTGGAGGTAACCTTTCCAGGCGCCATCTCGTTCTTTTCACTCATCATAGCTTTTCTCTTCATAGGTAGCTGCTTTTTATATCTCATTCTGAACAAAAAGGATACCGCACCCAAGGAAATCGTTTCCCAAGTTGATTCAGATAATGACGCGTTGCGCTATAACAACAATGAGGTGATGCGAAAGAAGTTGGAGACGTTTCCAAATTACAACAAGCTCACTCCTCGAGAAATTGAAATTGCACTGCTTCTGGCACAAGGCAACAGCTATAAACGCGTAGCCGAAATACTCTTCATCTCATCCTCTACCGTGCAGACGCATGCAAAATCGCTTTATCGAAAATTGCAAATTCATACGAAGCAAGAGCTGATCGACAATATGGCAAAAAATGACAGCAAGCAATAGCGGATTAAAATCTTGAGAAGGCAATAACGGATTACCACCTTTGCCTTTCGGCACTTGCCTCCGAGCCATGTTTAGCGAGCTTTCAGAAACGATACGTTGTTGAGTGTCGCTAGACCCTTGTTAAGGGGCACAAGTTGATTAAAATTGCAAAAAGTGCCCGTTAACGAGAATCGAGCGCCAATGGAGAAGAAGCTGTACCACCGTGAACGATATCTGCAGAAGCTCAGGCCGTTCTACCACGACGACGATATTATCAAAGTGATAACCGGTGTGCGCCGCTGCGGCAAGTCCTGCCTCATGGCCACAATCGCCGATGAGCTCATGGCCTCGGGCGTTCCCGCGAAGGACGTGCTCTACCTCGACCTCGACTCGCGGCCGTATCTCGGCGTCACAACACCCGAAGATCTCGAGGCGGCGATCGATTCCCTCGTCACCGACGGCGATCCGAAGTACCTCTTCATCGACGAGGTTCAGAACGTTGCCGGCTTCGAGGCCGTCGTGAACGCCTACCGCAACGACGGCGGGCTCTCGATCTTCCTCACCGGCTCGAACTCATATCTGCTGTCAGGAGAACTCGTCACGAAGCTCACGGGGCGCTATGTCGAGGTCGAGATGTTTACCCTCGGCTTCTCCGAGTTCCTCGGCATGAAGGGGTTCCTCGGGATCGAGCTCGCGTCCGATGCACAGGAATTCGAGCAGTGGCTCTCCTTCGGCGGCTTCCCCCGTGCGCTGCGCATCGCCGACCCGTCCGCGAAGGACGCCTACGTGCGCGATGTGGTCAACCAAGTATTCGAGAAGGACATCCGCGCAAGGAAGAGGATCAGGAACCGCATCGCCTTCGAGCGCTCCATGGCCTATGCGATCAACAACTTCGGCGCCACCACAAACTTGGCGAACATCACGGCCTACCTCGAAAACGTGGAACACGTTGAGGTGAAGAAGCAGACGCTCGCGGGCTACCTCGGCCTCCTCTCGAGCGCGAAGCTGCTCTACAAATGCCCGCGCTTCGACCTGAAGTCGCGACGATCGCTTCGCGGCGAGGAGAAATACTACCTCGCGGACCCCGCCATCTACCGCGCGCGGAACACCGACGCCCGCGTGAACTACGGGCCCGCACTCGAGAACGCGCTTTACACGCACCTTATCTCCAAGGGCTATTCCGTGAGCGTCGGCAAAATCGGCAAGCTTGAGTGCGACTTCATCGCACGCAAGGGAGACGAGTACGCATACGTGCAGGTGGCCATGACCGTAGCAGATCCTGAGATCGAGCGCCGCGAGTATGCCCCGCTCGAGAAGATACGGGACGGATGGCCGCGCTACCTCTTCACGCTCGACCCCCTCCTCAACCAACGGG
>CANQTB010000101.1 GCA_947626665.1 uncultured Eggerthellaceae bacterium | reverse complement strand
CACGTCTTCCAATGCCGTGCTTCGCCTCTTCGAAAACCTCGGACTCGCATGGCGCGAGGATATGGAGGGAAGGCTCTATCCGCGCACGAACAAGGCCTCCACGGTGCTCGATGTGCTGCGTGCGGCACTTGCGGAGCTGAGCATCGCCGTGCGCACGAGCGTGCGTGTCGCGCGCATCGAAGGCCCCCGCACGGAGCGCTCGCCCTATACGCTCGTGCTGGAAGATGGTGCCTTCGAGCGTGCCGAGGCGGTGGTTCTCGCAACAGGATCTTCGGCACGGGCGGGCATGTTTCCTGCAGATTTTTCGTTCATGCCGATGAATCCCCTTCTCGGGCCAATCGCGACCGGCGAAAAAACAATCAAGGCGCTCGACAATATCCGCGCACGAGCGAAGGTCTCGCTTTTCCGCGAAAGCGAATTTGTTTACGCGGAGGAAGGGGAGGTGCAGTTCCGCGCGTATGGCGTTTCGGGGATCGTGGTATTCAACCTTTCGCGTTTTGCTCGTGAGAACGACACGATGGAAATCGATTTTCTGCCATATTGCCCAGAGGACGAGATCGCATCCTTCGCTTGCCAACGGCTTGCCCTGCTTCGGGGGCTTTATCCGAACGGGATGGATGCTGCGGGGCTTCTTCGGGGGCTCGTTCTTCCCCTTGTGGCGCAGGCGCTTCTGAGGGCCGCGGGCATTGCGGGCGATAAGGCAGTTGACGAGGAAACGGCACAGCGCATTCTCTGGCAGGCAAAGCATTTCGCACTTACCGTGAGGGGAATCGGCGACAAGCTGCAATGTCAGGTGCATCGCGGAGGCTTCAGCCCGCGCGAATTTTCGCCGAGCAGCCTTGAAGCGAAATCCCATTCGGGCTTTTTCGTGGCGGGAGAGGCCTTTGATGTGGACGCTCCCTGCGGGGGGTACAATCTTCATTGGGCGTGGGCGTCCGGAGCCTTGGCGGGCATGAGCGCCGTACGGCGGCTGCTCGGCACTGACGAGCGTTTTCGGGAAGAGGGCGCCTCATGATGCGGCCCGCTTCGCCAACGTCGAATCACTCAAGCGAAAACGCCTCGTTCGACCGTTCGTTCGACGCTGCGATCAGGCCTACGTCCGAGCCTGCGTTCGACGCTGCGTTCGAACATGCCGTTTGGGCGCTTCGGCGGGGCGAGGCAATTGTGTTTCCCACCGATACGGTCTATGGCCTTGGAATTGCCGTACGCTTTTGCGAAAGCCCCGCGGTTCTCTATCGTTTGAAAAAACGAGCTGCGGAAAAGCCCGTCGCTTGGCTGGTCGGCGGTCCCGACGACCTTTTGAGATATGGGGCGAATGTGCCGCCTGCTGCGGTTGAGCTCGCCAAGGCCTTTTGGGCAGGTCCCTTGACGCTCGTCGTTCAGGCCTCGGAGGCGGTGCCGCCGGCTTTCCGCTCTCGAGAGGGCACGATCGGGCTCCGTATGCCCGATAGCCCGATCCCCCTTGCCCTTATCGCCGCTGTCGGCTCGCCGCTCGCCACGACGTCCGCGAACCTTTCGGGAGGCCGTGACCCTCAAACTGCCGCCGATTTGCCGCGCGAGCTCAGCGCTTCTGCCGCCTGTGTGTTGACCGCAGATGCTGCGCTAAGCGGCGTCCCTTCGACGGTTCTCGATTGCTCGAAGGCGACCATAAAGGTTTTGCGTGAAGGCGCTATTGACGTCTCCGCTTTCATCGACGTCAATTAGAATAGATTCCAATGGCGGACGACAGCCCGAGGAGGAATCGTGAAAATCAGCATCGCAAGTGATCATGCGGGTTTTGAGCAAAAAGAGCATCTTGCCTCATATCTGAGGGAACGCGGTTACGAGATCATCAATCGCGGCCCCGACAGCGCCGATCGCGTTGATTATCCCGACTATGCGCTTGCGGTTGCTCTCGACGTGGTAAACGGCAAATCGGCGTTCGGCGTGCTGCTCTGCGGCACGGGCATCGGTATGTCCATTTCGGCGAATAAGGTGGATGGCATACGGGCTGCGAACGTTACGACGCCGGAGTTCGCGGAGCTGGCGCGCGCCCACAACAATGCTAATATCGTGTGCCTTTCGGCTCGTTTTGTCGACGAAGAGACGAACCGCGCCATTGTCGAGACGTTTCTCGGCACGGACTTCGAAGGCGGGCGACATGCCTGCCGCGTTCAGAAGATCTCCGATATCGAGCTTCTGCCGAAGGAATAAGGCTGCTTTACCAAGAAAGCGAGGACAAACGAGCATGTCGCTCACGTATCTTTCACAAACCGATCCGGAAGTGTTCGAGGTAATTCAGGACGAGCTTTCCCGCGAACGGAACACCATCGAGCTGATCGCTTCTGAAAACTTCACGTCACCGGCTGTGATGGAAGCGGTTGGCAGCGTGCTGACCAACAAATACGCGGAGGGTTATCCGGGGCATCGCTATTATGGCGGTTGCGAGAAAGTCGATATCGTGGAAAACCTCGCACGCGAACGTGCCTGCGAGCTTTTTGGCTGCGGCTTTGCCAACGTGCAACCGCATTCGGGCGCCCAGGCGAACTATGCCGCCTATGCGGCGCTCATCAATCCGAACGACGTCGTGATGGGAATGCAGCTGAGCTGCGGCGGGCATCTGACCCATGGCTCGCCGGTGAACTTCTCGGGGCTGCTCTATCGCATCGTCGCTTACGGCCTTCATCCCGAAACCGAGATGCTCGATTACGACGACATCTTGCGGCTTGCCAAGGAATGCCGTCCGCGTGCCATCATGTGCGGTGCGTCGGCCTATCCGCGCGTCATCGACTTTCAGCGGATGAGGGAGATCGCCGATGAAGTGGGGGCCTATCTGATTGTGGACATGGCGCATATCGCGGGCCTTGTGGCAACTGGCGCCCATCCAACCCCCATTCCCTTTGCGCATATCGTCACTTCTACGAGCCACAAAACGCTTCGCGGGCCGCGCGGGGGCTTCATTCTCACGAACGACGAGGAGATTGCGAGGAAGATCGATAAGGCCGTTTTCCCGGGGACGCAGGGCGGTCCGCTCATGCATGTTATCGCGGGCAAGGCCGTCGCGTTCCGTGAGGCGTTGCAGGATGATTACCGTACCTACATCGCCCATGTGGTGGAAAACGCCGCGGCGCTCGGCGAGGCGATGGCGCAGGGCGGTCTGCGTCTCGTATCAGGTGGCACCGACAACCATCTCTGCCTCGTCGATCTGACGCCCGCCGACGTCACCGGCAAAGACGCCGAGGCTCTTTTGGAAAGCATCGGGCTTACCGTGAACAAGAATTCGATACCGAACGAGCCGCGATCGCCCTTTGTGACGAGCGGCATTCGTGTCGGGTCGCCCGCTGCGACGACGCGCGGTCTGACGAAAGACGAGTTTTCGCAGGTGGGGGGCCTTATTGCGCAGGCGGTGTTTGGGAAGGACGATCCGACGGCGCTCATGCATGTGCGCGAGAGCGTTGCGCGTCTTTTAAAGGCCCATCCGCTTTACCCCGGGTTCTCGTACGCGTAGGGAAATGCCAGAAGCGAGGGCAGACTGGTGTTCTTAATCGTCGGATTGGGCAACCCCGGAAAGGAATACGATGGCACGCGCCATAACGCCGGCTTCGCGGTGATCGACAAGCTGGGCGAGCAGGCGCATATCTCGTATTGGAAACTGCGGGGCGGCTCCCTTGTCGGTGAAGGGAAGATCGATGGGGAAGAGGTGGTGCTTGCAAAGCCCCAGAGCTTCATGAACCTTTCCGGTGGGCCGGTGAAGGCGCTCATGGCCCATTATGGGCTTTCAGCCTCCGACATCGTCGTGGTCCATGACGAAATGGATCTCGAACCCGGAACGGTGCGCGTGAAGATGGGCGGAGGGCATGCCGGCCATAACGGTCTGCGCTCTATCATCGATAAGCTGGGGACGCGTGAATGGGCACGCGTGCGTGTGGGAGTCGGCCATCCGCCAGGGCGCATGGATACGGCGGACTATGTGCTGAGCGTGCCCCGCGGTGATGCTGCAGAGGAGTTTTCGGCGGCACTCGAGAGGGCCGCGGAGGCCACGGCCTTTCTCCTCACCCACGGCGTCGAGCGGACGCAACAGGAATTCAACGGCTCATAGGGCCGATCGTCTGCGATTGTCTGGCGGCGTTTTGCGATGGCGTTTCTCCTTGGCTGCGAAAAGGTTTCCCTTGAATATCCGACGAAGCGGGTTTTCGCGGATCTTTCCCTTGGCGTTTCCACGGGCGATCGCATCGGCATCGTCGGGCGCAACGGCGATGGGAAATCCACGCTTTTGGGGCTTTTGTCCGGAGAAGTAGCCCCCGATGAGGGGCGGGTCATTCGGACGCGCGGGGTAAGCGTCGGTTTTTTGGGGCAAAGCGATGCGCTCGACGATGCGGCAAGCGTTTGCACTGCCGTTGTGGGCGATCGTCCGGTTTATGAATGGGCCTCCGACTCGCGCATTCGCAGCATCATCGACGGTCTGCTTGCCGATATCGGATGGGAATCGCCCGTCGGAGAGCTTTCGGGAGGGCAGCGGCGGCGCGTCGATCTTGCGCGGCTGCTCGTCGGCGATTGGGACGTGCTGCTCCTCGATGAGCCGACGAATCACCTTGATATGCGCGCAATCACGTGGCTTGCCGATCATCTGAAAACGCGCTGGAGGCAACTCGGCGGGGCGCTGCTTGTCGTCACGCACGATCGCTGGTTTCTCGATGAGGTGTGCACGCAGATGTGGGAGGTTCACGATTGCTCGGTTCAGCCCTTCGAGGGCGGATTTTCCGCCTACATCCTGCAGCGCGTGGAACGAGACCGCCAAGCTGCGGTTGCGGAGCAGAAGCGGCAGAATATGCTCCGGCGGGAGCTGGCGTGGCTTTCGCGAGGCGCCCGTGCCCGCGCGACGAAGCCGAAGTTCCATGTGGCTGCGGCCGAGGCGCTGATTGCCGACGTTCCCCAGCTTCGCAATCCGATCGAGCTCAAGCGCATGGCGATGGCGCGCTTGGGCAAGCTCGTCGTAGAGATGGACAGGGCTTGCGAACGATTTGGGCAGCATACGGTGCTGCGCGACATATCGTGGATTATCGGTCCGGGGGACCGTTTCGGCATCATCGGAGAGAACGGAGCCGGTAAAACAACGCTCTTGCGCCTGATCAGCGGCGAGTTGAAGCCTTCAAGCGGCACGGTGAAGATCGGTGCGAGCGTGAGATTTGCCGTGCTTTCGCAGCATCTTGACGAGCTGAATGCGTGGGGTGCCGAGCCGGTGCGGAAGGTCATCGGGCGCTATAGCCGGCGGGTGATGCTCGATGGAAAGGAGCAAACTCCTGCCCAGCTTCTTTCGTTGCTCGGTTTTTCCGAGGCCGATCTCAATGAGCCCGTTTGCGATCTTTCGGGCGGCCAGAAGCGTCGGCTCGCCCTTATGATGATTCTTCTGGATGAGCCAAACGTGCTCATTCTCGACGAGCCCGGAAACGATCTTGACGTTGATATGCTCGCGGCGGTGGAAAGCCTTTTGGACGGCTGGCCCGGCACGCTCGTCCTCGTGACGCACGATCGCTATCTGATGGAGCGGGTGACCGATCATCAGTTTGGCCTGATGGATGGCAAGATCGTGCATTTGCCAGGCGGCGTGGATGAATACCTTGCGCTCGTGAATGGCGTCCCGCAGGGCATTGGTGCGGCCGCTGGCAGCGAAAATGCGGTTCGGGGGAGGGCCAAAGGCGCAAAGTGTGCGGGTTTCGCAGGCGCGGTGCGCGATGCGGCAGGTGGAGCCGCCGGTGGCGCGTCGGGCGCATCGGTTCACGCCCCCCAAGCAGGGCAGACGCTCAGCGGAGGCGAACAGCACCGTCTGCGCAAAATGATGGATTCCAACGAGCGCAAGATCGAAACGCTTCGCGGCAAGATCGATGACGCGCGTGTGCGCATGAGCGAGGCGGACCAGAGCGATTATATGGCGCTCACCCAGCTGCAGGATGAAATACAGGCGTACCAAGAGCAGATCGAGACCCTTGAGGCGGCATGGTTCGAAGCCGCCGAGAAGCTTGGCGATTAGCGTGGCGATTAGCATGGCGGGCAGCGAAACGAGCGCGAAGGCACCGGAGGGCCCTCAGGCTTTCACGATAGCGGGGCAGGCGACGGCGGAGATCGTCGAGAAGAAGAGCCGTTTCATCGCGCAGCTCTCCCATGTTGAAACCGAGGAGGAAGCGCTTGCGTTTCTTCAGCAAATACGCGAGAAGCATCGGATGGCGCGCCATAACGTGTACGCCTATCGACTGCGCGACGGACGCGCTCGTTACAGCGACGATGGCGAACCTGCTCAAACGGCGGGGCGTCCGACGCTTGCGGTGCTCGAGAACGAGGGATACGTTGATGTGGTCGCGGTGACGACGCGTTATTTCGGCGGCGTGCTTTTGGGAAAGGGCGGCCTCGTTCGGGCGTATACCGATGCCGTTGCCCAGGCCTTGCAGGCGGCGCCGAAGGCAGTCATTCTTTCTTGCTCGGATGTGCAGGCGCAGCTTCCCTATGCGCTTTATGATCAGGCGAAGCGCTTGCTTCAGCAGAAAGGGGCGGAGGAGATGGATGCGCAATTCAGCGATATCGTCACGCTGAAGGCGCGCATTAAGGCAGAGGATGCCGAGGGGCTTGCGCAGGCCCTCGATCAGATGACGCACGGAAAAGGCCGCATTGTTGTCAGCCAGCCCACGGATGTTTGCTTTCCCGTGTAAGGTTTTCGCGAACCGCTATACTGCATTTCAAATTGAAGCGTCAGTTTGGCAGATAGGAGAAGGATCCATGGCAACTGATCCAATGGGCTTTGATGCGAATACCACGAACTCCAACAAGACGAATGCGGGGAACTTGAACGGCGGAAACCTGAGCGCCGAAGGGGTCTTTGCCCCCGAGCAACCACTTTCTGAGAATATGTCCAAAGATGTTGCTCCGGTTCCGACGAACGGAAACGCCCGGATTGCGAATATTACGGGGACGGAGCTGGTGGACGGCGAGGCGACGGTGGAGATCACGGTGGAGGCAGAGAACGGAG
>CANQTB010000100.1 GCA_947626665.1 uncultured Eggerthellaceae bacterium | reverse complement strand
CCTACGGCTTTGTGCCAGAGGGCCCGCTCTTCGACCAAGAGGTCGCCGATATTTTCCGCGGCGGGGTGCTGAGCGAGCTTTACGCACTTGATGAGGAGCTATGCGAAGAAGCCGCCGAATGCGGGCTCCGGTCGTTTTGGATCATGGGAGGCGTGCTCGGCGCGAAGGACGAGGTCGCTTTCAAATCGGAGCTCTTGAGCTACGAGGGGCCGTTCGGCGTGGGCTACGGCGTCGCCGCCATCGAGCCCGCTTCGACTACTGCGCCGACTGCTCTGCCGACGGGCGCAGACGCCGATGTGGCTGAGGAAGTCGACCTCTACGTGAGCCTCGCCCGCGAAAGCGTCGAGCATTTCGTACTCACCGGCAAGCCGCTTCCCCGCCCTGAAAACCTTCCCTATGCGCTGGCAGACGAGCGCGCCGGCGTGTTCGTGTCGCTGCATGAGCACGACGATCTGCGCGGCTGCATCGGCACCATCGCGCCCACCTGCTCCTGCATCGCCGACGAGATCATCCAAAACGGCATATCGGCGGCAAGCCGCGACCCGCGGTTCCCACGCGTTGCGCCCGATGAGCTCGACGATATCTCCTATTCGGTCGACGTTCTCGAATCTCCCGAGCCAATCACCTCGACAAGCGAACTTGACCCGAAACGATACGGCGTCATCGTAACGCAAGGTTACAAGCGTGGGCTTTTGCTGCCGAACCTCGAGGGCGTCGACACCGTGGATGAGCAGGTCGCCATCGCCAAGCGCAAGGCGGGCATCTCGCCATTTGACGACGAAGTGGCACTCGAGCGATTCGAGGTCACCCGCCACGACCGCGGTGGCGAGGCGCGCAGCCGACAAGCCAACCGCTAAGAGAGCCCCGATGAGGGAAGGCGAGCAGGCGCGCGCAGTTCGCTGTCCCCCGCCATTGCATAAAGCCGCCCGAAAAGCCGAAGGAGCACCGCTATGAAAATTCTCGTCGTGGAAGACGACGCTGCCATCGTTCGCAGCTTAGGAGAACTCCTCGCCGATGAGGGCTACGAGATGCGCGCCGTTGCCCGTCAAGATGAGGCGATCTGCGCGCTTGAGGAAGAGCCATTCGATTTGCTGCTTTTGGATATCACCTTGGCCCAAGGAAACGGTTTTGCCGTTTGCACGGCGGCTCGCGAACTCTCTCCTAAGCTCCCGATTATCTTCCTCACGGCATCCGATGATGAATACTCCACCGTGGCCGGCCTCGAAATGGGCGCCGTCGACTACATCGCGAAGCCGTTCCGTGCGCGCGAGCTCACCTCGCGCATTCGCGTCGCCCTCCGTAAACACCAAGGCGCCGACCCAACGCTCACCTTCGACGACCTCCGCCTCGATCCCACATCCGCTACCGTCAGCAAGGCGGGCCGCGACATTGTGCTTTCGGCGCTGGAATATCGCCTGCTGCTCTATTTTCTCCAACATAAAGGGAAGCTCGTCAGCCGCGAGAACCTCCGTGACGCCATCTGGGAAAGTGCCGGGGAATACATCAGCGACAACGCGCTCAACGTCTATATCAAGCGCCTGCGCGAGAAGGTGGAAGACGACCCTGCGGACCCGCGTATCATTGTGACCGTGCGCGGGCTGGGATACAAGGTGGGTGAATGAGATGGCGGCACTTCTGCGCAACCCGCGCTTTTTGAGGGAGTGCGGCTTTCTTGCCGCCACCGCCGCGGTTTTCACCCTCGCGGCATGGTTTGCCTCCGGTGCCGCGAGCGGATTATGGGCCTTGGCAATGGGCGTGGCGCTCATCGCCCTCTTCGCCGCTTTCTCCGCCTTGCGCTTCCGCGAGATCGAACACCTGACCGGCGAGATAGACGCCGTGCTCCACCAAGCGCGGCCCCTGGAGTTCTCCGCCTATCGCGAGGGCGATGTCGCAGTGCTCCGAAACGAGCTCGCGAAGATGGTGGCACGCCTTTCGCGCACGACCGATCTGCTCGCGAGCGAGAAGCAGCGGCTCGCCGACGCGCTCGCCGACATCTCCCATCAAATACGCACGCCGCTCACGGCAATGAACCTCCTCATCCCCTCGATCGAGCGAGCCGACGACCATACGCGTCGTAAAACGCTTTTGCGCGAGCTTGAGCAGCTCGTCGAGCGCATCTCGTGGCTCGTGACCACGCTCCTCAAAACCGCGCGCGCCGATTCGGGGACGCTCGTCATGGAAAAACAGCAGGTGAATGCCGCGGAGCTCTTCCGTGAGGCGTGCGCTCCGCTCGCCCCCGCACTCGATTTGCACGACATCGCACTGGTGGAAACGTTTCCCAAAGGAAGCGGCGCACCGGTGAGCTTCATGGGCGATGCGCGCTGGACCGCCGAGGCCCTCGAGAACATCGTCAAAAACGCGATGGAGCACACGCCCGACGGCGGAACGATCACCCTCTCCGCAACCGAAGACGCCCTCGCCACGCGCCTCACGATAGCCGACACCGGCCCAGGGCTCTCCCCCGAAGAGCTGCCGCATATCTTCGACCGGTTCTACACAAGGCCGCAAAGGCCGCCGAAAAATTCTGAGGACAATACAGCGGAGAGTTCCGCAACATGCTTTGGGGAAGGTTCTACGGGAAATCCTGCGGGGGACTCTTCTCGGTGCTTTGAGGAAAGCTCAGCGAAGGACTCTGCGGAAGGAGCGCCTGCAGGCTTCGGCATCGGGCTTTCCCTTGCGCAGGCGCTCCTCTCGGCCCAGGGCGCCACGCTCCATGCCTCAAACGGCGAGCTCGGCGGCGCCCGCTTCGAGATCACCTTCCCCAAGGTGACGGTTTAGAAAACCGCTACCTGAATTGCAAATGCGGAAGAACTTGCACTGTCTCATTTGAACCCTAAAAGAACCTTCGGAGCGCGTCGTTGAGGAAATTGAGGAGCCCTTCAAGGGGAAGCTCTCCATATTCGCCGGCGAGCCAATCGAGGTACACATAGGTGACGCCCGATGCGAGGAAATCCGCCATGACCAATTGGTCGCTCTTTGCGACACGTGGATTTTTCTCCAACTCGGCACGAAAGATCGTTTTGAAGGCATCCCTGAATTGGCTGCGGCAAAAGTCGAAGTCGTCATCCTTCGCCACCAGCCTGAAGAACTCGATTTCGCGCTGCATCAGCTGCGTTGAACGGTCGAGCAATGCCTTCAAGTCGAACTCGCTTCCTGACGCGTTGCTTTGCTCGGCGATGATCTCCTCCGTCATCGCATCGACGAACTCGCGCAGGATGTCGGCCGCCGTGTCGTAGTGGGAATAGAACGTCATACGGTTGACGTTTGCCCTGTCCGCGATCTCCTTGACGGTAAGATTTGCCGTCTTCTTCTCGAGCACGAGGTCGATATAGGCGCGCTGCAAAGCCGCTTGGTTCTTGCGAAATCGAAGGTCGTTCGACGTTTTGTACATGGTGTTCCTTTTCATCACTTCGGCATTTTTTGATGGTTATCCATCATTGCCAGCTGGGTTGCTTATTGGGCGATTTATTCATCACTTGTATATTAAACAGCATCTGCAAGAAAACTTGCAAGAAGCGCACCCACGCACGAGTCTGCCAAGGCAAACGATAAGCTCATGCTATCGCCATCGAGCAACCGGCAGGCACCAAGAAGAGAGGAGCGGATATGGGCTACTTCGTCTTAATGCTCGTCGCAGGCTATCCGACGGGCAACTGTCTTCCCATCAACTTCATCGAGCACCTCTCGCCTAGCGCGCCCGACTTCGCCTTCACACTCGTTGCAGTGATTCTTGCGGTGATCTTCGGCCTTCTGGTCTATATCATCCCCATCATCCTCACCGAAACCGAGCACATTCAGCCCTATCCGCTGTGGCTCCACTGCTTCTATTGGGCGGCGGATTTCATGGGAATCTGGGTGTTCCTCTATGCGTTCCTCACGAACGATTTCTTCTATATGTTCGGCCTGCTCGCTCTCGGCGAGGCGATTTGGGTCGGCATGGAGACCTATTGCCTGCAGCGCGCGATGACCTATGAGAAAGACCTTAACTGGGATCCCAGCTGGTCGTTTCGCAAGCGCCTCACGAACATCATCCTGCTCATCCTCGTGTTCTTCGTCGGCTTGAACCTCCTTCGCGTGGAACTGCACGACCCGACGATGTGGAAGTTCTGGATCTTCACGCAGGTGCTCGTCACCACGGTGCCCGGGCTCGTCCTCGAGCAGCGCGGCTACCGCTTGGGCAACTGCCGCATCCTCAACATCGTCTTCCTCTGCGTGGTGATCGTGTCGTTCAACCCGTGGTGCAACATGTGGATGGCGATCGCGCCCGAGTTCTTCGGCATCGACGCGAATCCGTGGTACTACATCACCGGCGTCGTGTGCCTGTTCTTCGCGCTTCGCGGGATGGTCATGTACGAGAAGTTGCCCGCGAAGCCCGCCATCATCAAGGCCACCGGCAAAAAGCCCCTGTTGAAGTGAATACCTTTATAACTTGTTAGCTTGTGATCAGCACTCTTTGAAACAATGTTAAAGCTTTCAAGTTTTTAGGACATAAAGTGTTTTTCGCAGAAGCTGCGTAATAAGGGGACTTCGTTTGCTATCGCGTTCAGCTTGCCTCATAAAGCACCACCTCGTCACGTGCGATCCTTTCAAGAAGACGGATGCTCGCGCCGTCGGTGGTCACGACATCCACGCGTTTCCCCAGTCTCTGGGCGAGCTTGTCTTGGAAGTCGAGCACTTGCATGCCCTTGATTCTGCCTTTTTCAAGCAGAATGTCGACATCGCTTGTTTCGTTTTCTTCACCGCGCGCATAGGAGCCGAAGAGCGAGACTTTTGCAGCTCCATATTCCTTTGCAAGGGGAACAACGAAATATTGAATGTCTTCGATACCGAGACGAACCTTTCTTGGCACATGAGCGTCTATGGGGCGTTCGGTGAACTTTGAATGATTCATTGCTGCCCTGCCTGTCAGGTCTAAACTTCCTCTAGCCGTTCTGTTACCTGCTTGAACAAATCAGCGGACCAGATGCGCAATGAAGTTGCTTCGCGCGGGAATGGCTCTACATCGTGAGCGGCAGCTTTGTAATCTATGGCATCAAAGCGATCGGCCAGTAATTTGCGGAGCTGCTCTATGGAAAGCCTCTCTCGGGGGTTCCAATGGCCGGTTTGCACGAGGCGTGCTCGAAGATGCGGTAGGTTTATTTTCGCGCATCCTTTCGAGATATTGGGCCAATTTATGGAGAGTTGTGCTGCGGTACCGAGAGGCGAGGGCAATCATCGCATTGAAATCGAGATTGCGAAACGCTGCGAAATCGAGACGAAAATCTTCGAAGAGAAGGGCTTCCAGCTCGCGATAATTGGCGACTGGCGGACGAAGCCAGAGCGTGTCGCAGAGGGCTTTCTCGACGTTTGCAATGCGGTAGGAGTAATCGCCTTCCACAATCGTGTCGATCCCCCATGGAAAGGCGCGCGAGGGCACGTCATGGAATGTGAAAATTCCGAAGGGGGTGCTATAGCGCTTGACCTTGCCCTTTTCGAAGGTGGCGCTTGTGACGACGGGAACAGCTTCCGGAATCATTCCATAGCGGGCAAGAGCGTACTCAAATGAGATGTATGACGGACCGTAGATGCTTGCGGCCAGATACTCTGGAGACGTGAGGGGATCGGTTTCGTAGAGACCGTTTACGATGCGAGTGAGCTCTCCATCGCGCACCATGCGAGCAATCTTGTTTTTTGGAGCTCCGTAAGACGAGAGTTCATTTTGCAGCATTTTCGATGTCTTTATCATATTTCCACCTCTAAGTTGCATTATACGCAACTTTCTGGAGAAATAATGGCATATATTTTTATTGGAACGCGCTGAAACAAATTGACCATGCTTCTTTGCAAGAGGGACAGCGAAATACCGAATATTGTCACTGCCGAGATGCATCTCGAACGAAGGGAAGAGCGGGATCTGCTCGGAACTCGCGCCTCTTCGGGTCTAGATGTCGAAAACTGAAACAGCTTGGACCTGCGGCGTTATGTGGTAGGGAGACGGCGCTTGGCAGATCACGCTGCCAAACCCGACTTCGTAGTCCGCTACACCCTCTAACGCGCTGAAATTTGCAAGGGTGCTTTTGTCGGGATTTGTCGCCATCTTGATCTCGACGGGATGAAGCACGTGGCCGTCTTGGATGACAAGATCGATCTCCCTTTTGCGTCCGTCGCGGTAAAAGCTCACCTGACGCGTGTCCTGACCGGCATTGATGAAAGATTTCAACACCTCGCTCACGGCGAACGTCTCGAACATGTGCCCGGCCATCGCTCCCCGTTTCAGCGTTTCGGGTGTGTTCCACGCCGTCAGATAGCACGCAAGCCCCGTGTCCATGAAAAACAGCTTCGGCGTTTTCGCAAGGCGTTTTGAAGTATTTGCCCAGAACGGCCTTAAGATATGGACGATCCCCGACGCCTCAAGGACCGATAGCCAGTCTCGCACGGTCGCAACTTCCACATTCACCACATTGGCGATGTCGCTCATATTCAAAAGCTGCCCCGTGCGGGAGGCGCATGCCACCATGAAATCGAAAAACGCATGCTCGTTGCGTATGTTCACGAGTTCCCGCACATCACGCTCGATATAGGTCCTGACATAGGATCTGTAATATGCTTGCCACTCGATCGTTTCGTCTATCAGCTCTGGCATCGATCCGCGATGGATATGCGCCCAGAGATCAAAATCGCTCGATAGCTCCTTGCGGTTATCCGCTTCTGCGGGCGCTGGAACATACGGCGTATGTTTCAGATTGCCCACGAGCTCGCGCAGCGACAACGAGCTCATCTCAAGTATGCCGATGCGCCCTGCCAAGGATTCGCTCACACCTTCCATGAGCCGATAGGTTTGCGAACCGGTGAGGACAATAGCACCCTTTTCGTCGGATCGATCAACGATGTGCTTTATTCGCATGAAGAGATCCGGCGCGTATTGGATTTCATCGATGAGGAGAGGCGGCTTGTTGTCTTGGAAGAAAAGCGCCGAGTCGGAGTGCACCCTGCCGAGAAGGTCGAGATCATCAAGCGCCACGTATCCGTAGGCGTCGGGCAAGGTATGTCGCAGCATCGTCGTCTTGCCCAC
>CANQTB010000099.1 GCA_947626665.1 uncultured Eggerthellaceae bacterium | reverse complement strand
GTGAGGCAGTTGAAGTAGTCGTCAACGAAGATGATGATGCCGAGCACCGCCGTGAGGAGCTGCGCCATGCGTGCGTTCTTAATATGCGTGGAGACCCATTCCGCATAGGCGCGCGAACCGCCAGCCGTCGCAATGACGACAGTGAGCGCCCCGAGCAAAGCCAAGAACAAGAGCAAGGCCCCATTCCCCGCTATCTGCTCCGCCATCATCTGCGGAACCATGGTGAAGGAATCGATCACCTGCTCGACACCGGGGCCGTTGAGCGTGAAGGTGTAAATCAACATGCCCACGAATACGCCGACCGTAAGCGATGAATACACCTCCTTGGTGATAAGGGCCATCACCAGTGCCAACAGGGGCGGCACGATGGACCAGATACCGGTCGAGATAAGATCGAAACCTTCCATGCTTCCTCCTTATTCGTCTTGGTTGAGACGAATGCCAGCCGCCATATCGGCAGCCACCCCCTCGCCGCCGATTTCCTCGGCTACCGTCTGATTTCCGTCGGAGTCTTTCGCCACCTCATCAAGGAAATCACGGTCGACCGATCCAAGCGCCGACGGCTTCTTCACATCGAATGGCACTGCTTTGGTAAACAGGCTGACGATAGGTACGATGATAAGCGAGACCACCATGCAAATCGCACCACAGTTGATGGGGCTTTCGATTAACGGCGTCCCAGCAAATCCCATTGCCATATTGATGACCGTCAGGCCGATGCCGAAGATGAAAGACGACCACACCGCCGCCTTCGAGATCTTTCCGGAATAGAGCCCCCAGAAGAACGGCCCCAAGAACGCGCCCGCAAGCGCGCCCCAAGAATAGCCCATGAGCTGGGCGATAAACACAATCGACGAGTGATATTGCACGAGCGCGATACCGGCAGAGACTGCAATGAAAATGACGAGCAGGATGCGCATCGTGTGGATCTGGCGCTTCTCAGACATGTTCTTCACGAAGTTGTCCTTGATGAGATCGATCGTCAGGGTGGATGACGACGTGAGGACAAGCGAGGAAAGCGTCGACATCGAGGCCGAGAGCACGAGCACGATCACAAGGCCGATGAGCAGATCGGGCAGATAGGAAAGCATCGTGGGAATCACCGAGTCGTAGATGGGCGTTCCGTTTGCGGCGTAGTCGATCTGACCCTCGTAGAGCCTGCCGAAACCGCCGAGGAAGTAGCTGCCGCCCGCCACGACAAATGCGAAGATCGTGGAGATGATGGCGCCCTGCTTCACCGCCGGGCCGCTCTTGATGGCATAGAACTTCTGCACCATCTGCGGAAGGCCCCACGTGCCAAGGCTCGTGAGGATGATGACGCCGAACAGGTTCAGGAAATCGGGGCCGAAGAAGCTGACGAACGGCCCTTGGAGCTGGCTGCCTTCGGCGGGAATCTGCGAGAGGTTCACGATGGCCTCCGAGATGCCGCCGTTTGCCGCAAGCACCGCGACGATCACCGCCGTGATGCCGAAGAGCATGACGACGCCTTGGATGAAGTCGTTCATCACCGTGGCCATATAGCCGCCGAGCACCACATAGATGCAGGTAACCACCGCCATGCCGATAACGCAGACGTCGTAGGGCAAGCCGAACGCCATGCCGAACAGGCGCGAAAGGCCGTTATAGACCGAAGCGGTATACGGGATGAGGAAAACGAAGATGATCGCCGCCGCCGCGATGCGCAGCGCCTTCGAGCCGTAGCGCTCGCCGAAGAACTCCGGCATCGTCTGCGCGCCAAGGCGGTGGGTCATCTCGCGCGTGCGCGGGCCTAAGACCCACCACGCAAGCAAGCTGCCGAGAATCGCATTGCCAATGCCCGCCCACGTGGCGGCCAAACCATATTTAAAGCCGAACTGACCGGCATAGCCGACAAACACGACAGCCGAGAAATAGCTTGTGCCATAGGCGAACGCGCTCATCCAGGGGCCAACGTTGCGCCCGCCGAGAACGAAACCGTCAACCGTCTTCGTGGTGCGCCGGCAATAGATGCCCACGGCAACGGCCACGGCGACGAAAACGATCACGAGAAGAATCTTCAAAAACATCGGTCTACCTTTTCACCTCTCTGTCTTTCCACCTTACCTGCTTCCCACAGCGCATAAAAAGAGCCCACGGTAAAACCGAGGGCCTCAACATTTTAAGCTATGCACCTGAGATCACCTGCGACTGCATGGCGAAAACCTCGCTCATCAAAGCGTGTTCCTCCGCGCAGGTGAATTCTCTGTTTTCCGTGAAATGAAGCATAGCGGACACTCTAGCACAATAAAGCGCGCGCACGTCAAGAAATCGAGAAGTTTTGAACGGCGGCCCCTTGACGGCCTCTCTGCTGCCCTTTGCTGCCCTCTGCTGCCCTTTGGCGGCTCCTTGGCAGCCCGCCAGCTACCTCTCGGCGGCCTCTCGGCTAATGCCCTTCGATCAGCGCGAAGAGGGTCTCGGCTGAAAGTTCCTCGAAGGAGCGCACACAATAGTCGGCATCGCGCTTGAGATCGTCGTAAGTGCCCGAGATATCGCAATCATATACGGCAAGCGTATGGTAACCAGCGTTTTTCAGCGTATGGATTGCATAGAGCGAATCCTCTACGCCCCACGTCGTTGAAAGCGGCGTTCCCATGATTTCGCGCGCTCGATCGTAAACATCGGGGTTGCGTTTCGAGCGCCCCACGTCGTCCACCGAAACGATTGCCTTTAAATACGGCGCGGCACCAATGTGGGCAAGCCCCGCCTCAAGCAACGGCTTTGGCGTGGAGGAGGCGACGCTCATCGAAACGCCTTTCGCCGCAAGTTCCTCGATGAAGCGCATCGCACCTGGACGAGCATGGGCTTTCGTACGATAGTAGTTTTCCATGAAGGCATGGATGATATCCTCAACCGCCGCTCCGCTTTCCGCGAGCCCAAACTGCGCATGGAAGTATTCCCCGCATTCGGGAATCGTCATGGTGTTCAGCTTATCGCGATCGGCTTTCGTAAGCTTCGCATTGGCGCGCTCCGCAAGGTCAGCCTCCAGCTCGCGCCACGCGGCCATCGAATCGATGAGGGTGCCGTCACAGTCGAATATCACTCCAACCGAAGCACTTTCAATCATCGTCGTTAATCCTCCACACGGATGACCGACGGTTCGGCGAGCAGCACGTCATCGAGCGAAGCGATCTCATCAAGCACCGCGCGCACATCGGCCTCGCAGGCGGTATGGGTCACGTATACCAAATCCACCTTGCCGCCTACTTTCTTGCCGCGCTGCACCACCGAAAACACGCTCACGTTGTGCTCAGCGAAAATCGAGGCGATGGAGGCGAGCACACCGATGCGGTCATGAACCGTGAAACGAACGTAGTATTTCGTCTTAAGCTCTTTCATCGGAATGATCGGCACCACGTCGGTGCAGGTGCAGCCTACGAGGGGTTTGACGCCCGCCATCACATGGCGCGCAACCTCCAAAACATCCCCCATGACGGCGCTCGCGGCCGGGCCCGATCCGGCGCCTTGGCCGAAAAACATCGTTTCGCCCACGGCATCGCCGGTTACATAGATCGCATTGAATACCCCGCTCACCGTCGAAAGCTGATGGTTAATGGGAAGCATCGTCGGATGCACACGTACGTCGATGCCCTCGGGACGGCGATGGCCGATGGCGAGAAGCTTCACGCAGTAGCCCATATCGGAGGCGGCCTCAAGATCGACTGGCGAAATATTGCGGATGCCCTCGGTATACACATCGCCGATCACGACGCGCGAATTGAACGCGATAGAGGAGAGGATGGCGATCTTCGCCGCAGCGTCAAGGCCGTCCACGTCGGCCGTGGGGTTCGCTTCCGCGAAACCGTGTTCCTGCGCTTCCTTCAGCGCCTCATCATAGGAAAGCCCTGCCTCCCCCATACGAGTGAGCATATAGTTCGTCGTGCCGTTCACAATGCCCATCACCGAGGAAATCTCATTCGAGATGAGCGAGTGCTTCAGCGGATCGATGATCGGGATTCCCCCGCCCACGCTCGCCTCGAAGGCGATCTCCTTCCCCGCGGCATCCGCTGCATCGAATACTTCCTGCCCAAAGGTCGCCATGAGCGCTTTGTTCGCCGTGACGACGTTTTTGCCTGCTGCCAGCGAATCTAACACGATGCTTTTCGCCACCGTTGTCCCGCCGACAAGCTCGATGATGATGTCGATGGAATCGTCGGCAAGCAGCTCGTGGTAGTCCTGTGTGAAGATGTCGCTTACGCCGTGTTCCACCGCCTGTTCGGGATTGTGCGAGCAGACCCGCACAAGCTCCAGATCGATGCCGTAATGACGGGCGAAATCGTCATGGTGCTTCTTCAATATCTCGATGCACCCTCCGCCAACGGTTCCGGTGCCGACTAATCCGATGCGTACGCTCATGCTTCGCTCCTCTTCTAACGATCCCGTCCGTAGAGATCCTCGTAAGTTTCACGGCGAGTGGTCACGCGTGCCTCGCCGTCTTTCACGAAAATGACCGCGGGACGGGGCTGGCCATTGTAGTTGCTCGCCATGGTCGGACAATAGGCGCCCGTCCCAAACACGCAGACGATATCGTCGAGGTCAGGATGCTGTATCGCGGCATCGATCGCCACGGCGTCTCCGCTTTCGCAATGTTTGCCCACGATCGTCACGATCTCGGTGCGCGGCTTGTCGGCCTTGTTCGCGATTACCGCCTCGTAATCGGCGTTGTAGAGCGCGGTACGGATGTTGTCGGACATTCCGCCGTCCACCGCGATGTATTTGCGAATGTTGGGAAGGGTTTTGATGATGCCGAGCGTGTAGAGCGTCACGCCCGCGGTGGCGACAAGCGAACGGCCGGGCTCCACGAGAAGCCGCGGAAGAGCCACGCCGTATTCACCGCAGAAGTCGCGCACGGCCTCCACGGTCACCCGTGCAAACTCGTTGATGGTGGAAGGATGGTCATGGGTGGTATAGGCAATGCCCAAGCCGCCGCCCAGATCAAGCTCGGTGAGCTCATAGCCGTATTCGCGCTTCACATCCGCCATAAACTTCACCATCACACGCGCTGCCTCACGGAAGGAGTCGAGCTCAAATATCTGCGAGCCGATGTGGCAGTGAATGCCCACGAGCTGGACGTTCGGCGCCTCAAGCGCATCCTTCACGCAGCGGAAGGCGAAATCCTCAAGCATCGTGAAACCGAATTTTGAATCTTCGCAGCCCGTGCGTATGTATTCGTGCGTGTCGGCTTCCACGCCCGGCGTGATGCGCAGATAGATCGGCTGGGTGACGCCGAGCTTGCCGGCGATCTCGGAAACCCGCGCAAGCTCGATGCGGCTATCGACGACGATGCGCCCAACGCCCGCCGAGATCGCCTCTTTAAGCTCCTTCGGCGTTTTGTTGTTGCCGTGGACGAACACGCGCTCCATCGGGAAACCCGCCATGCGGGCGCAGGCCAGTTCGCCGCCGCCCGACACGTCGAGGCAGAGGCCATGCACAGCAGCAAGGCGCGCCATCTCCTTGTTGAGAAACGCCTTCGAAGCGTAGAGTACATCGGCATTGGGGTAGATGCTCCTGAAGCTTTCGCGATAAAGGCGCATCCGCGTCTCGATATCCTCCTGATCGTAAACATAAAGCGCAGTGCCCGCTTCGCGTGCAAGCATCACCATATCCACGCCGCCGATAACGAGGTGACCGTCGCGCACCTCGGTTGTCAAGGGCAGGCAACCTCCCAGCTCCATCGTTGTTCGGTTATCGGGCTTTTTCGTTTTGTCAGCAGCGCGAAGCGACATGGGAAACCTTTCTTCATCGTCCGTTTTCGAAATCGTTAGTCTATCACGAAAGTGGCGTTCATGCCGACGAACCCGGTTTGGCATCATTGGCGTCGTTGGCATCGTTGGCATCATTGGCGTCGCTGGCATCGTTGGCATCGTTGGCCGCGCTCCTGGCGTTGCGGGAAGTTGCCGTTGCCGGAGGAATTTGGCCGCGCTCCTGGCGTTGCGGGAAGTTGCCGTTGCCGGAGGAATTGATGCTTTTTCAGGCACACATTTTCACTCTGCCGTTTTAACCTCGATTTTCCGCTACAATATGGGTGTTTGCCGACATGGCAGGCGAAAAATGCGCGAAGGAAACGCCCAATGATATTCTTCCTTTTGCGCATGCGACAATCGGTGAGGTGGTTGATAAGCCGATGATGAATAACGCAGCGAACGACGGATGGGGAAAAGACAATCACCGGCTCAATGCGCTGGTAAGCTACAACTTGCTGAGAAGCTTGTTCGCCGGAATATTTCTTATCGACCTCAAACAAAATAGATTTGAACAGCTGAGCCTGAAGGGCGAGGAAAAACATGCCGGCACTGAGGTTTCGGGTGAATCCTACACCGGCCACATGAACGCCTACGGCTCGATTTTCGTCCATCCCGCCGACCGCACACGGTTTCGTTCCGATCTCGGCATCGAGAACATACGCGCGAGTTTTTCCCAGGATCAGGGAATTACCTGCACGTATCGCCGCATCTACGGTGATTCGTTCGGCTATGAGCGCATGCATGTTATTCCCGTGAGAGAGGAACCCGATCTCGCCATCCTCATCCAGCGCGATGTGACGGTTGAGGTCACCGACGAGAATCGCCAGATGGCACTCGTTCAGGACGCGCTTGAGCTCGCGCAAAACGCCATCCAGGAAAAAGACACCTTCATGGCGAACATGTCGCACGACCTCCGAACACCGATGAACGCCATCACCGGATTTGTCGATATCGCAAAACGCCACATCGACGACAAAGCGCGCGTGGAAGATTGCTTGGAAAAGATCGCCCTTTCCAGCAACCATCTCGTAAGCCTCATCAACGATATCGTCGACGTAAGCCGCATCGAGGGCGGCAACATGAAGCTGGAGGAGGCGCCCTTAAGCATCTCGAACCTCATGCGCGACCTTGCCAGCCTCTTTCAAGCGACAAGCGAGCAACGCAAGATCACCTTCATCGTCGATTACAACGGAATCACCGACGATCACATCTATGGCGATGCTTTGAGGTTGAATCAGATCTTCATGAACATCGTCGGCAATGCCATGAAATTCACGCGTCCGGGCGGCACGGTCCATATTCATGCCGAGCAAACGCAACCGGCTCAGGAAGGCAAGGCGACATATCGCTTCACCTTTGACGACAGCGGCCGCGGCATGAGCCCGGCATTTCTCAAGAAGCTCTGGCTGCCGTTTGAGC
>CANQTB010000098.1 GCA_947626665.1 uncultured Eggerthellaceae bacterium | reverse complement strand
GACCCCGCGCGCAGGCTCATCACCTCTCCCTTCGGCGTGAACACAAACACTTCCGAAGGCGCCAAATCCAGCTTGAGCGATTTGAGGAACTCGCGCGAATCCTGCGTCTCGTCCTGCCAGTCAATCATCTGGCGCAGCCAGGCAAGCTGCTGATCGAGCGCATCCTCCCGCTTCTTTCCGCCCGAGGCGCTTTCCTTATAGCGCCAGTGCGCCGCGACGCCGTATTCGCTTGTGCGGTGCATCTCCTCCGTGCGGATCTGCACTTCCAGCGGGCGCCCCGCCGGCCCCATGACCGTCGTGTGCAGCGATTGGTACATATTGTATTTCGGCGTTGCGATATAGTCTTTGAAGCGGCCCGGCATCGGATGCCAGAGCGTATGCACCGCGCCGAGCGCCGAATAGCAATCCTTCAGGGTCTTCACGATGATGCGCACGGCGATGAGGTCGTAGATCTCGGAAAAGCCCTTGCCCTTCGTCGTCATCTTCTGGTAGATCGAATAAAGGTGCTTCGGCCTGCCGACGATCTGAGCGACGACCCCCACCTTTTCCATCTCGGTACGCAGGATCTCGATCACATCGGCAAGATAGTTTTCCCGCTCATGACGCGTTTCGGCAACCATGCGCGAAACCTGCTTGTATTTGTTCGGCTCAAGGTAGAAAAACGAGAGGTCTTCAAGCTCCCATTTGATCGAATTGATGCCAAGGCGGTGCGCGATCGGCGCATAGATATCGAGGGTTTCCCGCGCTTTGAAGATACGCCGATCTTCCGAAAGCGCCCCGAGGGTGCGCATGTTGTGCAGGCGGTCCGCCAATTTAATGACGATGACGCGAATGTCTTTGCTCATAGCGACAAACATCTTGCGAATCGTGGCGGCCTGCTCGTCCGAAAGGCTCTCGACCTCGATGCGAGTGATCTTCGTCACGCCCTCGACAAGCTGGGCGACCGCCTCGCCAAACTGGCCCTGCACATCTTCGATCGTCGCCTTCGTGTCCTCCACCGTATCATGGAGAAGGGCGGCGCAGATCGTTTCGGCATCCATGTGCAAATCGGCGAGGATGATGGCAACCTCGATCGGATGCGCGATGAAGGGCTCCCCCGATTTGCGGCATTGCCCCGCATGGGCGGTGTCGGCAAACTCGTAAGCGCGTTTGACCGTGGCGATGTCCTCTTCGGAAAGATACTGCCCTAAAAGCTCTTCGAGTTCTTCGAAGCGTTCAAGCGGCGTCGCCTGATCATGCGTGCTGTCTTTGATGAAAGAATCGCGCGCGAGATTGTTCTCGGCGACGTGGACCCTCCCGAGCATCTCGAGCGGCTCGCTCACCACTGCCTTTGTTGTTGTCGTCTCTTGCATCGCTTCGTTAGACCACCATCTGTTTCCGCAGAGATTTTTTGCCTTGCAAAGTTTAGCGCAATTGGCTCATCCAGATGCGCGGAACGATAGGACGGATCACGCGATCGAGGATACCTTGATAATTCGCCCGCAGCACCCAGTCGCAAAAGCTCTCGAAACTCTCCTGTTCGGCGATCCCTTCCCGATAGCGATCGCTGTCGGTCAGCTCGACCTTTGCGGCATCCTCCACCACCCTCACCCATTGGGTGCTTTGGTCGCCCTCGATGGTCGTTTTCGTTTCGATAAGCCCCAGTTCGCGAAAGACCGCAACCCCGCAACCGGCACTCAGCGGGCTGAGCGGATGCCTCTCGTCGCTGACCATGGATGCGAGCATACGGTTTCCGATGGCGAAGAAATCCTGCGAGCTTTTCCGCTGCATCGTTCGAAGATGGCGATAAAGACGCGCCATCATCTCGCGGCTTGGCGCAAGCTCGGCGAGCAGGTTCTCGTTCGCGATGCGATCGTCGCGCCCGAAGAGAAGGTGCACCTCGGCCGGCAGGCCATCGCGCCCCGCACGGCCCGCCATTTGATTGAGCTCCACCTCGTTGAAGGGAAGATGGTAGAGCACCACATGCCGAATGTCGGGGATATCGATCCCCTCCCCGAAGGCCGACGTTGCCACCAGCACCGCAAGCGCGCCGCGCCGAAACATGTTTTCGATCGTCTGCCGCTCGGTGCGCGAAAGGCCCGCATGGTAAAACCCGATGAGCGGCGCCAACTGCGGCACGCGACGGCGGAGCATGCGGGCAAGCGCCATAGCGTGTTCGCGTGAGTTTACGTAAACGACACTCTTTTCGCCCGTCGCGATAAGGCTTGTAAGATATTCGTCGCGCGAGATGATGTTGCGCTGGTCGTCGAGGATGAGATTGTCCCTCAGCGTTTCGTCGATCACGCTCTCCTCAAGCGAAAGGACCCCGTCGATCCGGTCGGCAACGTTATCGGGAGCGGTTGCCGTAACCGCCAATACGCGGGGATCGCCGAGTCGGGCCATGATTTCGCCAAGATCCCGATAGGCCGGACGGTTCGAGGCCGAGGAAAGGCCGATGTGGTGTGCTTCGTCGATGGCGACGAACCCGATGCGCCCGCAAGCGGCAAATTCGTCGGCATGAAACGCGAGAAACTCCGGCGTGGTGAGAACGATATCGGCACTGCCGTCGTTTAATGCGGCAAAGGCAGCCTCGCGCTCGTCGGCCGATGTTTCACCCGTCACCACTTGCACGGCGATGCCGAACGGCGCGAGCGCCTGCGCGAGATGGAACGCTTGATCGGCGATCAGGGCGCGCAGCGGATACACGAAAAGGCTCGCCTCATGATTCAGAAGGGCCCGCCATGCCGCATACGTTTCGAAGGCAAGCGTTTTGCCTCGGCCTGTCGCCATGACGCCCAAAAGCGAGGACCCCGCGGCAAGCCGATTCAAAATCAGCTCTTGAGAAGCATGGGGCAAGCGCGATCCGAGAATCTGCTCGATGAGGGCTGGAATGAGCGCCGCGCCTTCCTTTTGCGCACGCGCCTCCCAAACGCTTCGCGGCGTCTCGGCGCGCGATGTGCTCACCGCAGACGCCACATCGGTCTCGGAGGCCTCGTTGACCTCCCCCGTCACATCGGGAAACGCCTCGTTGTCGCAAAGCGTATAAAGCCCATCCATCATGCAGAGGTCATCCGATGCAAGGCATGCGACCAACGCGTCGCAGCCTTTCGCCGGACAGAGCACCTCGAGCATGGCCTTCACACTCCGCTTTCCCCGCCATTCGTCGATTTGCACATTGAAAACCGCGTCGACCACCGTTTCGGTGGAAAGCAGCGTATCGATATCCTTGCAGTGGAACATGATCGCCGAAACGTCCGCGCGGCCATCCGTTAAAACGCAGGAGAAATGGTTCTTATCGGCACCGACCGCTCGCGCAGACCGCAGCGAGACGTTGCGCGCCACATAAAGCGGCTGAGGATTCTCCTGCCCGAACGGTGCGAGCTTATCGAGCATCTCCACATGGGGAATCGTCAACTCGGAAAGATCAACCACCGCATCAGCCACGAGGCTCGGATGGAAGGCCTCGGCAGGAAGCGCATCCATATAAGCACACAGCCGTTTCCGAAACTCCTCGAGATTTTCAGCTGGAAGCGTTACGCCGACAGCGGCCTCATGCCCCCCGAAACGCGTCGTCAGATCCGCCGCGCTCTCCACCGCCGCGAACAGGTTCACATCGCCGACGCTGCGGCCGGACCCACGCGCCTCGTCCCCATTGATCGTGAAGAGCAAGGCCGGCACACCATAGGCGGTGGCAAGACGGCTCGCTACAATGCCTTTCACGCCTTCGTGCCAATCCCTGCCGGCCACGATAATCGCCCGCTCGCCGTGGTAATTTTCCCTCGCCTGTTCGGTCGCGGCCTCCGAAAGCTCCAGCTCGATCGCACGACGGTCGTCGTTGATCGCCTCGAGCTTTTCAGCGAGCTCATGGGCCTCCGCGAAGCTGTCGCTCAACAAAAGATGCAGAGCCAACTCCGCATCGCCCATGCGCCCTGCCGCGTTTAAGCGCGGGATCACGGAAAAGCTCAGATTCGTCGCGGTGAGGCTCCGATCGGATATTCCCGCGACGTCGAGCAGGGCCGCAATGCAGGGGCGTGGGCTTTCGTTGATGCGGGCAAGCCCGTCGGCGACAAGCGCCCGATTTTCCCCGATCATCGGCATGAGATCGGCGACGGTGCCCAACGCGGCGAAATCGGTATAGGAACGCCACAGATAGGGAAAGCCCATCCGCGAACCTATCGCCTGAACGAGCTTCAAGGCGACGCCGACGCCCGCAAGAACCGCGCTTTTGCACGAATCTTCCAGCTTGGGGTCGGCCACAGGGACGCCTTGCGGCACGAGATCCGCCGCTTCGTGATGATCGGTGATCGCCACCTCGATCCCCAGCGTGCGCAGCTGCTCCACCTCATGCCTGCTCGCAATGCCGCAATCGACCGTTACAAGGAAATCAGGCCTTTCGCGCAAAAGACGTTCGATCGAGGGACCGCTCATTCCATAGCCCTCGTCGAAGCGGCGAGGAATGAACGGGATGGCAAAGGCGCCAAGCGCGCGCAGCCCGCGCGTGAGAACCGTCGTCGCCGAGATGCCATCGAGATCGAAATCGCCATATACCATAATGCGCTTCTTCGCGCGAACGGCCGCCTCAAGCGCATCCGCTACGGCCGAAAGCCCGGGAATGTCATAGGGATTTTCCCAATCGGTTTCAAGCGATGGATTGAGAAATGCGCGCGCCAGCTCGGGGCTTTTGTATCCACGACCGTAAAGCGTCGTCGCGATGAAGTGCGGAAGCCCCAGCTCAACCTCGAGGCGAGCCACGCCAATATCGTCTACATGACGAAGAGAGAACAGTGCCGGCATACGTAATCGACCTTACAACAAGTTGTGACGTTTATCGTGCTTATTGTTGCATAAACCGCCTGATCTGTGGGGTGGAAGTTTCAGATTCACCGAAGATCAACGATGACAAAGTTGCTCCTTTCACAGACTTTCAGAGGTGCTAAAGTTGTGGCATTGAGAAAAAGTCCCTTTGGGAGGAGAAGAACATGGCAAATTGTCTCGTTGCCCAATCCGGCGGCCCTACGGCAGTTATCAACGCCTCGCTTGCCGGCGTCATCCGTGCCAACCAGCTCAATCCCGTTTACGATCGCGTGTATGGCGGCATCCATGGGATAGAAGGCGTGCTCGAAGACAAGCTGTACGATCTGACGCATCTTTCGGGGCGCGAGGTGGAAATCCTCAAGCAGACCCCGTCTTCGGCGCTGGGAACCTGCCGCTATAAGCTCAAGCGCGGCAACGACACCGACTTCAACAAGCTCGTCTCCATCATGGAGAAGCACGATATCGAGACGATGTTCTACATCGGCGGCAACGATTCGATGGATACCGTCGACGCCCTTTCCGAATGGGCTGCGGCACACGGCGCACCGCAGCGCTTCGTCGGCATTCCGAAGACCGTTGACAACGATCTCGTGCCCGTCGATCACTGCCCCGGATTCCCCTCGGCGGCAAAATTCGCCTGCAAAGTCGTCCATGCCACGCGACTCGACTACGACGCCTACACACGCCCCGAGGTGTTCGTGCTCGAAACGATGGGGCGTGACGCCGGCTGGCTCGCCGCAAGCTGCTGCACCACGGGCGACGTCGACCTGCTTCTGCTTCCTGAAGTGGCCTTCGACAAAGAGCTTTTCCTCACCCAAGTGGAGAAGAAGATGGCCGAAACCGGCGAATGCTACATCGTCGTCTCCGAAGGCGCGCGCTATGCCGACGGCAGCTACCTCTCCGCCGGAGAGTCCGCCCACGATGGATTCGCGCATGCCGTGCTGGGCGGTGCCGCCCAAACACTGAAGCAGATGATCGTCGATGCGGGAATCGCCCCGCGCGGCGTGGTGCAGGATCTTTCGCGCGCCGCACGCTCGAGCAATTTCGCACAGAGCCTCGTCGATGTGACCGAGGCCTACGAGCTGGGGCTTTCCGCACATATGCGCAGCGCCGACCCCGCGTTTACCGGACAAGTGGTGGGCGTTCGCCGCGAAACGATCGGCGGCCAATACAACGCGCTTTACTTTGCCGGACCGGCAAGCGAATTCGCCAATTACGTGAAGCAGTTCCCCGAAGATTGGATCTTGCCCGACTACCAAGGTATCACCCACGAGGCGATCGACTACTTTGCGCCGCTCATCGAAGGCGAACCGAAGCTCGTTTACGAAAACGGCATCCCCGCAACGATAAAACCCTTCAATAAACGCTGATTTATTGCGCTGTTGTGGCGAACGCCCCCTCGTGCCGCTCGGTCGAGGGGGCGTTCGAGCGTAGCTAGCTGATTGATGTGTTGGCTTCTTCAACATCCTCAACAATAGCGGCGGCATCCTGCTGCGAGGGGTAGCTATTGTACGAGGCGTTAGCGAAATAGAGCGCGCAGGCAACGATCGCAATAATGGCGATAACGATCACCACGATGATGGCGACGGCCTTGCGCGAACGCTTCTTCAGATCGCGATGGACGGTTTCGCGATGCGTGATATCCGATTTCATCTGGTTCACCTGCTCGCGATCCTGCTCGATGGCGCGCGCAAGCTCGTCGGTTGCTGCGGGATTTTGCTTCACCGATTGGCAATAGGCGATGCGGTCCTGCGCCGCTTGAATCGTCTGCTTCAGTTCCTTCGCCTTGGCATTGCCCGCTTCGATGTTGTTGTCGAGTTCTTTGAGCTGCTTCTCGAGTGCCTTCTCGTCGTCATCGTTTTTCGCCTTCACTTCCTTATAGGCCTGCGAAGCTCCGTCAGCGGCGGCCTGTGCCTGCACCCGTTTGGTCTGGGCGGCGGATTGGCGCGGTTCGATGGCAACGAGTTCATCGCGCAATTGCGCGAGCTTGGCGTTTTGGTTCTCTATTTCGGCAAGCTTTTTGCTGCGCTCGGCCTGATCTTGCGCCCGATCGGCGTCTACCTGCATGCTCGCGATATTGCGCTGGGCTTCAGAAACCGCCGCCTCCGACTGCCGCGATTCTGCCTGTATGTCGGCAAGCTCGCGCTTCGCCGCGGAAAGTACCTCGTGTGCTTCATCGCGCCGCTTCTCGTATTCCTTCTCGAGCTGCTTGTGCTCCTTCTTTGCACGGGCAAGCTCCTTCTTGGCTTGGTCGTAGCGGCCTTGCAGATCCTTGATCTTCGCCATCTGATCATTGAGGGCCTTCTGGTTCTGGCTGATGATCTTGTTCTGATTCGCAACCTCGGTATCGAAATTCTGGAGAATGTAGCGGTTGTCGGCAAGCCGCGCCTCATCGTCTTTGATCTGCTGGCTGAGCTGATCGTGCGCACGACGACGATCTTTCAGCTCGCGGGCGGAAACCGTGCGATCCTTCAGCGCACCGAAGCTGTCCATGACCGAAGAGCCTTCTTCTCCGTTCGTC